>NZ_BMDZ01000019.1 GCF_014636235.1 Tistrella bauzanensis | reverse complement strand
CGCGCGAGACCCCCGCCAAGCTCCCAAGCCGTCAGCAGACGGCGTCAAACCATGGGTAGCGGGCATTCGGCAACAGCCTCAATGGTCTTTGCAGACAATGGCCGACGGATAGATGGTACCGCAACCGGGCGAACATTTCGGGAGCGATCGTTTTTCGGAGGCGGATCTTGCTTGAGCGGAGGCTGTGGACGGCGGGGCTTGCCCTTGGCGTGGTCGTCGGCATTGTGATATCCACCGCATCGGGTCAGACGTTCCGCAGCGATGAAGATGCCCCCGGTGCGGCGGTACAGGCAGAGCTGGCGGTCGATCCGCTTCTGGAGATCAGGCAGCATTTCATTCGGGAACTGCCACCCGGCTGGTGGGCATCGGAGCCCGAACGTTTTCTCGGCGGATATCAGGTGACGGTGAACATACCCAGCAACTGGGCGGGCAATCCGCGGTCAGCGGTGATGGATCTCTGCCCGCCGCGGCAGAGCCCGATCTGGCGCAGCACCGACCGGGTGTTCATCGAACCCCGATTTCACAATCTTTCGACCGCGGGCTTTGAATGTCGCTTGTGATGGGAAATGACGAGCAGCGCCGCCAGCGCCCCGGAGCCGGCAGCCAGACCTCCTATACACTGCGCGACCTGCTGATCGTGGCGTCGTATCACCGGCGAATCATGATCATCGTGTTCCTGGTGACATTTTCGGCCGCCTGCGTCGCTGCATGGTTCAGCCCGATCCGCTATGAGGCGGAGGCCCGGCTTCTGGTACTGTTCAACGCCGAGCAATCCGGCAATCAGGACATCGTCGAACGGCCGTCGATTCTGTCGATCGACGGCCTGCGGGCAACCGAGTCCGAGGTCGATATCCTGCGGGGGCGCGCCCTGATCCGCGACATGGTGAAAGAGGTCGGGGTCTCGACCTTGTTCCCCGATCTCAACGACGCCCGAATGCTGGGGCTGGGCGAGCCGGTGTCGCCGGAGGAGATGATCGAGCGCGCGACCGATCTGGCTGAAGGCCGGTTCCGGATTGTGGCACAGAGCGGCTCTAACCTGGTTCTGGTTGCCTATGCGCATGAAAACCGCGAGGTCGCGATCGAGGCCGTCGACGCCCTGATCAAGGCCTATCTGGTCCGGCGCAGCGAGATCTATGCCAATCCGCGCTCGCGCTTTCTGGTCGAAGAAACCGAGAAGTTCCGCAGCCAGATCGACAGCCTGCAGCAGCAACTGGCCAAGGCGAAGGCGCGATTCCAGGTGTTGAACCTGGAACAGGAAATTCTGCTGGCGGTGAACCAGGAGGACAGCATCATTCAGCGTCGGCGCCACGTGCTGGAGCGGCGCGAGAGTCTGCTTGCCGAGGTGGCGACCGCGAAGCAGCGGCTGGCCGATCTGCCGGAGCGGGTGTTCGATTTTGCCGAAAGGACCAACCGCACCGATAATGACGAAGCCCGCAACAGCCGCATCCAGTTGCAGTTGGAGCGTGACCAGCTGCGCGCCCGCTATCAGGACAGCCACCCGCGGCTGAAGGAGATCGAACGTCAGCTTGAGACCCTGCAGCGGTTCCAGGATCGCGAGCGGCCGGTCTATTTCGCCGACCGGGAGGTGCGCAATCCGGCCATCGCCTTTCTGACCAACCATCTTCTGCAGCTTGAAATCGAGGCGGACGCAACCGAGCGTCAGATCGCCGAGCTGGATCGTCAGCGCGCGGTGGCTCAACTGCGGATCGCCGAACTGCGCCAGGGCGAGCAGACCATCGGCGATCTGGCCCGCAGCCTGGATGTGGTCGACAAGCTGTATCGTCAGGCGCGCGAGCGGGCGGAAAGCGCGCGGCTTGAGGAAGAATCGGCGATGGAGCGCGCCTCGAACGTTCGGGTGGTGGAATATGCCGATGCGCCGGCCCGCGGCCGCAGCCAGGCCGTGAACCTGGTCGCGGCGGGGCTGTTCGGCGGCCTGCTGCTGGCGGCGGTGGCGGGGCTTGCGGCGGCATGGAACCGCCGGGTCTATCTGCTGCCGCTGGAAGTGGAGCGTGGCCTGGGCCTGCCGGTGCTCGCCACCTTCAACGAGGCCGGTGGCTTCATCGGCGGCGGGGCCCAGCAGCAGATGGTGTATTTCGTCGGGCGATTGCTGGCGGGGCGCGATGACGGGCAGGCGCTGCGCACCATCCAGATCCTGTCCGCCGGCGATCAGGAATATCGCGACGGCTTTGCGCGCGCGCTGGCGACTGAACTGGCCGAGGGTCACGCCCGACGGACGCTGCTGATCGACCTTGATCGCGACGGCAACGGCCAGGCCAGCGCGCTCCGCGCCGGAGAGGCGCGCGATCTGGGGATCGACGGCATCCGTGCCGCCACCACACGGATTCCGGACCTGGAGGTCACGGTCGATGCCTCCGGCTCGACACTCGGCCGGATGCGGACCGAGGTCGGTGACTTGGCGACACTGGTTGAACAGCTCGCCAACCGCTATGATTTCGTCATCATCGATGCGCCGGCCACACGCAGCAGTTTCGTTGCCCTGAGGCTGGCGCCGGTGATCGATGGCTCGATCCTGGTGATCCGGTCGGAGCACACCCGCAGCCCGGTCGCGGCAAACACACGCGATCAGGTGCTCGATGCCGGCGGCGACATGCTCGGCGCCGTGGTCACCGGCCGTCGCTTCCACATTCCGAGGGCGATCTACAGATGGCTTTGAGCGCAAGCGGAAGCCGGGGCGGGGTCGATATGGCCCGCCGGGCGGTTGTCAGGCGGTGGGGCAGGGCAATCGCGATGATGGCCATGGCGGTGGCGCTTGCGGCCTGCGAAACCGGTCAGGCCATCCGCCCGGTGGGTGGCGCCGAGGCCGGCGGTGCGCAGGCGGTCGCGGCGCCTCATATCTTCGCGACCTGGACCGATGCAGTGCCGCCCTATCGTATCGGCGAAGGCGACAAGCTGAAGGTCGGTTTCTGGCGCACCCCTGAATTCGACGAGGAAGTCGTGGTCCGTCCCGACGGTTATGTGTCGCTGAAGGCGACAGGCGATGTGCTGGTCGCGGATCTGACACCACCGCAGGCCAGTGAGCGGGTGGCCGGCCGAGCGACGCGCCTGCTGCGCGACCCGGACGTGACGGTGGCGGTGGATGACGCGATCTCGGCACGGGTCTATGTTGGTGGTGATGTGCTTGCGCCCGGCGTCTACCGGATCGAAGGCCGCATCGGAATTGCCGAGGCGCTGACTCTGGCCGGCGGCATCACGCCGAATGGCCGCATGAACGAGATTGTGCTGATCCGTCGCGACCCGCAGGACCGGCCGATGATGCGCACGGTCGATCTGCGCGGCTTGCTGGAAGGCCGGCTGATCGATCTGCCGATCGTGCAGGGTGACATCCTGTTCGTACCGCGCAGCCGGATCGCCGAGGTCAATCTGTGGGTCGCGCAGTTCATTGAGGGTGTCGTCCCGTTCCAGAGCGTGTTCCAGTACTCCATTTCCCGCAACGATACCTCGCGCAATACGCCATTCTGACCCGAGGGGATGGGCCGATGATGGGGCGGATCGACTTCCTGGGCCTGTCGATCAGTGATCTGGATTGCGACCCGGCCGCGGCGGCGATCGCTGCGCGCGATCCACAGGCGCCCTTTGCCTATGTGGTGACCCCGAACGCCCAGCACATGGTGCGGATTGCCGGCGGCGCGCCCGATTTCGAGCGGGCCTATGACGGCGCCTGGCTGGTGCTGTCGGATGGCAATGTCGTGCGCCGGCTGTCGGCCCTGATCCTGAACCGACCATTGCCGCATGCCTCTGGCGCCGATGTCACCGCGCGGCTGTTCAAGGCTCATATCCAGCCCGACGACCCGATCATGATCGTGGGTGGCGATGAGCAACTGGTGACGGATCTGCAACGGCAGTTCGGGCTCCGTCGCGTTCAACTGCATGTGCCGCCCATGGGTTTCATCCGCGATCGGGCGGCGGTGGCCGATGCCGTCGCCGCGGTTCAGGCGTCGCCAGCGCGGTATGTGTTCATCGCGGTCGGCTCGCCGCAATCGGAATTGCTGGCCTGGATGATCGCCGATGCCGGCGGCGCCAAGGGCACCGGCCTGTGCATCGGCAGTTCACTGCTGTTCGTGACCGGGCGGGTGCGCCGGGCGCCGGCCCTGATCCGTAAGCTGGGGCTTGAGGGCGGCTGGCGGCTGATGCTGTCGCCCGTGGGCCATTTCCGGCGCGTGTTCAAGGAAAGCCTGCCGATCGTGTGGATCATCCTTAGGGCGCGCTTCGGCGGGCGCGGCATCCGCCCGTCGCCTGCCGGCAGGCGAAGGGCAGGCAGCTTATGAGCAACCGGGACGGCAGCGCCGGCAGGATCGGGCTCGGCAGCCACCGACGCGGTCGCGTCGTCACAGCCGGCGGCGCGATGACGGGGCGGAGTGGTGTCGTGCGCGGCGCGGCTCTGCGGGGTGGTGCCGTGCCGGGCGAGCCTGTGGCACCTGCCGCCGCCGACCACACCACCCGGGCGACGGGCGGGCTGGAACTGGCCCTGATGATCGCCGTCCTGCCGATGTTCGGGCAGGTGTTCCACTATCTCATCGACGTCGGCCCGCTGTATTACCTGTCGAAGGCATGGCCGTTCCTGACACTGCCGCTGGCCATGCACGGCGCGTTCCGCCTGAGCGGCCGGCATCATCCGCTCTATGCGATGGTGCTGGGCTATGTCATTGGCATCACGCCGGCGCTGTCGATGATCTGGCTGGGCAATGCGTTTCTCGATGCGTTCGGCACCACCGTCAAGGTCTGGCCGCTCACCTATTATTTCAGCGTCCTGTCGCTGCTGGTGATACTGCGCCCGCATCCCGACACGCTCAGGCGGGTTCTGCTCGCCTATGGCGTCGTGACCTTCGCCATGATGTGGGCGTTGTGGCTGTTGGTGCCCCGCACGCATTACGCCGTCGACCCGACCCAGAGCAAGCTGTTCATGTACGAGGTGGAGCGCGGCTACCGGATCTATATGCCGATGGTCTTCGGCATCATGTCGCTGCTGTATCTGGTGCGTCGGATGACGATGTCTCCGCGGCTGATCCATGTCGTGCTGTATCTGGCCGGCCTTGCAACGATGGTGATGATCTTCAAGCAGCGCACCAGCATCATGATGCTGATCGTGATCAGCGGCTGGGTTCTGTATCGCAACCTGCCGAAGCTTGCAGGGTCCGTGGCGACGGTTGTGCTTGGCGTGGGACTGGTCGCCGCCACGGTGCTGGTCGTGCTGCCGGCGATGGACCTCGTGGCGGCAAAATTCGGCAATTCGCTGTCGATCCGGATGAACTCCCTGACCCTGGCCTTCGATTACATGCTGGCCGATGCCTGGCGGTGGTTGTTTGGTGTGGGGTCGATCACCCGGTTCAGCGCAGTCACCCTGTTCGACCTGTTCGGCACCAATCATTTCTATCTGGCCGATATCGGCTGGGTCGGCATCGTGTTCGAATATGGTGTGGTGGGTGCTCTGCTGCTGCTGGCGCTGTATGCCGTGGGCCTGCAGAATGCCTATGGCCGCAGGGCCCGGGCGCCCGAACGCCGGATGCGGGATCCGAGAACCGAGGCAATGGTTCTGGCGCTGGGCGATTACGTGCTGTTCCTGCTGGTGATCAGCAGCGTTTATTCCGCCGTGTTCACACCCGGCGAACTGGCGATGGTGACCGCGCTGCTGATCTATGTCCGCGGCTTCTGGTCCACCCAGGCGGCCATGGGGCCGCATGCGGGTGGCGGATAGCCGCGCCGGCATCCACCGTCAGGGGCTCCACCGTCAGGCGGCGGCTTCGGCGCGTGCGGCCTGGACATCCAGCGGTGCGGCACCACTGACGCCCAGCCGGTCGTCGAGGCCGCCCAGGATCAGCAGCCGGTCGATGACCGCATCAAGCCCGGCGCCGTTTTTCATGTTGGTGAACAGGAATGGCCGGCGCCCGCGCATGCGGGCGGCATCCTGCGCCATCACGCCCAGATCCGCGCCAACCAGCGGCGCCAGATCGACCTTGTTGATCACCAGAAGATCCGAACGGGTGATGCCGGGGCCGCCCTTGCGCGGGATCTTCTCGCCTGCCGCGACATCGATCACATAGACCGTGATATCGGCCAGTTCGGGCGAGAATGTCGCCGAAAGATTGTCACCGCCGCTTTCAACGAACACGAGCTCCAGATCGGGGAAGCGGGCGCTCATTTCGGCGACGGCCGCGAGATTGATCGAGGCGTCCTCGCGGATCGCGGTATGCGGACAGCCGCCGGTTTCCACCCCCATGATCCGGTCGGGGGCCAGCGCCCCGGCGCGGGTGAGGATCTGAGCGTCTTCCTGGGTGTAGATGTCGTTGGTGATCGCGGCGATGCGGTATTGGTCTCGCAGCCGCCGGCACAGAATTTCAAGCAGCGCCGTCTTGCCCGAGCCGACCGGGCCGCCGACCCCGATGCGCAAGGGGCGGCTGGTGCCGGATGCGGTCAGCGGGATCGGCGTCACCGAAAGATCGGTCGCGGTCGGGGCGCCTGCGGGGGCAGATGTGGTCATGAGCGGAACAGCCTGGAATAAAGGGTTTCATGACGAAGGGCGGTGATGTCTGCCAGAACGGCGCAGCCACCCGGCGGCGCCTGGGGATGCCGCCGGGCGTCGGCCGCGATTGCGGCGATGGCCGGCCCCAATGCCGCGACGGCGCGTTGGCCGTCGGTCTGGCCCAATGGCACCAGCCGGACACCGGCCGAGACCAGATTGGCCGCGAAGCCATGAAGCAGGCCCTCGATCAGCATGGCTTCCGGCAATCCGGCCCAGCCGCCGCAGGCACCGGCGGCAACCGCCAATGTCGGTGGTATGCCGGCAACCGCCAGCCGGGTCGCGAAATTCGCCGCCTGATCGAGCCCCCAGCCTCTGGCCACGGCATCGAGAAAGGCGCCGCCCTGCTGGCGTGCTTCCAGCGCCCGTTCGGCCGCCGGTGCCAGTGCTGCCGCCGTCCGGGCCAGGGACAGCAGACCCTGATCGTCGTGTGCCGCCGCGGTCCGCGCCGCGCGGACCGCGAAGCCGGCATCGGTGCGCCCTGCACCGAAGCGCAACAGCCCCTCGATCCACCGGGTCAGATCGCTGACGGTTGCGATCGCGCCATCCTCGACCGCCTGTTCGATGCCATGGCTGTAGCTGAAGGCGCCGATCGGAAAGCTGGGGCTGGTCCAGGCCAGAAGCCGGTGCAGGGCATCGCCCGGCGCCGCCTGGAACGCGGCCCACCCGACATCGTCGGCAGACAATGCCCGGGGCCAGCCGTCAAAGACGGCGGACAGCGCCGACGGCGTCTGATCAGTGATGCTGGGCATGATCGGCATAGGCGCCCTGTTCCGGATCGAATCCGTCGGCCGCCGGCGTCACACGCAGGCCCAGCGCCGCAGCGATGCGCCGCACGAGGGGCTCGTCATGGGCCCGCAGCCGCCATCCATCGACGATCTGAACCGGCCGGTGCCGGTTGCCGATCTGCCAGGCCGCCCGCGCGGTATCGGCACCGGTGCCGCCGACCAGATCCACGACCGCGGTGGCTTTCAGGCCGGCGTCGCGGGCATGATCGTGCCCATGTTCATGCCCGTGTTCGGCTCCGTGCCCGTGTTCATGTTCGTGCCCATGTTCGCGAACGTCATGCCGACCGCCTGTCCAGGCCACAGCACTGGCGGCACCCAGGATGGGTTCGGGGTCGAACGGCGCCTCGCTTTCGATCAGATGTGCGCCCAGCCGGCCCAGCAGGTCACGTGCCACCAGATCACGCGCCAGGCGCAGCCGCGGCGTAACGATGTGGGTGGTCACCGCCACCGGCACATGGCGATTGCCCAGGTGCCAGGCGATCCGCGCAAGGTCTCGCCGATCGGTGGTCTCGGCCTCGATCACTGCTTCGGGGGCTGCACGCACCACGACGTGACCGCCCTGATCCAGCATCAGGCGGTCGCCATCGGCCAGACGCGTGGCTTCGCGCAGATCCAGCAGGAATGGACGGCCATCATCGGTCAGCATCCGAATGCGGCGTCGATGGCGATCGGCATGGACAAGCGTCACCGTGCCCCAGCCGCCATCGGACCCGAGAGCCGGCAGGGCGGCCGTGATCACCTGAACCGCGCGCGGCAGAACCGTCTGCGGCATTTCGGGCGCCTTGCCATGGGCGGCGAGCATGTCGGTGGGAATCTGGATCATTTTCATGGGAGCCGGTCTCCTGCGGGCGATGATGCGGGCGGTGGCATCGGATCGTGCATCGGGAGGGGGTCAGATTGGCGTCACGGCCGGTTCGTGGTCATGACGTTGGCGGGCTCAGATGGCTGGCACTCCTCCGCAGGCTGGGCGGGTCAGAAGACTGGGCGGGTCAGAAGACAAGGGCGGGGTCAGAACAGAAAATAGCGCTGAGCCAGAGGCAGAACCTCGGCCGGCGCGCAGATCAGGGGCACGCCGTCGGCGCGCACCTCATAGGTTTCAGGGTCGATCTCGATCACCGGGCAGGCATCGTTCAACACCATCTGCGCCTTGGTGACGGTGCGGGTGCCGCGCACCGCCGCAAGCCGCCGTCCACCCGCGATCGCATCGAGCCGGCCTGATGCGAGCGCCGCACCCGAGACGAAGGTGAGGCAGGATGCCGTGCGGGCGGCCCCCATCGCGCCGAACATCGGACGATAGATCACCGGCTGCGGTGTGGGGATCGACGCATTGGGATCACCCATGGCGGCATAGGCGATGCTGCCCGATTTCAGCACGATATCGGGCTTCACCCCGAAGAACATCGGCTTCCACAGCACCAGATCGGCCAGCTTGCCGACCTCGATCGACCCGACCTCGGCATCGATGCCGTGGGCACGGGCTGGGTTGATGGTGTATTTGGCGACATACCGCCGCGCGCGCAGATTGTCGTTGTCACCGGTCTCGCCCGGCAGCCGTCCGCGCTGGCGGCGCATCTTGTCGGCGGTCTGCCAGGTCCGGATGATCACTTCGCCGACGCGACCCATGGCCTGACTGTCGGACGAGATCATAGAGATCGCGCCCAGATCGTGCAGGATATCCTCGGCCGCGATGGTTTCACGCCGGATGCGGCTTTCGGCGAAGGCTACGTCTTCAGGGATCGACGGGTCGAGATGGTGACACACCATCAGCATATCCAGATGCTCGTCGATGGTGTTGACGGTGTAGGGCCGGGTGGGATTGGTGGAAGAGGGCAGGACATTGGCCAGCCCCGCCACCTTCATGATGTCGGGCGCATGGCCGCCGCCGGCGCCTTCGGTGTGATAGGCATGGATGGTGCGGCCGGCGAAGGCGGCGATGGTACGCTCGACAAAACCGCTCTCGTTCAGCGTATCGGTGTGGATGGCGACCTGGACATCCATCAGATCGGCAACCGTCAGACAGGTGTCGATCGCCTTGGGGGTGGTGCCCCAGTCTTCATGCAGTTTCAGTCCGCAGGCGCCGCCCTCGATCTGCTCGATCAGGCTTTCGGGCCGGCTGGCATTGCCCTTGCCCAGAAAACCAACATTCACCGGCAGGTCGGCGGCCGCCTGAAGCATGCGCATCATGTGCCAGGGGCCGGGGGTGACGGTGGTCGCGAAGGTGCCTTCGGCCGGGCCGGTGCCGCCACCGATCATGGTGGTGATGCCGCTCGCGATCGCATCGGTCGCCTGCTGGGGGGCGATGAAGTGGATATGAGCGTCGATGCCGCCGGCCGTGAGGATGCGCCCCTCACCGGCGATGATTTCTGTGCCCGGGCCGATGACGATGTCGACGCCCGGCTGGATATCGGGATTGCCGGCCTTGCCGATCGCGGCGATACGGCCGTTGCGCAGGGCGACATCGGCCTTGACGATGCCCCAGTGGTCCAGGATCAGGGCATTGGTGATGACGGTATCAGCGGCACCATCGGCGCGGGTGCGCTGCGACTGGCCCATGCCGTCGCGGATCACCTTGCCGCCGCCGAACTTGACCTCTTCGCCATAGATCGTGCGGTCGGCCTCGACCTCGATCACCAGTTCGGTGTCGGCAAGGCGGACCCGGTCGCCCGTGGTCGGCCCATAGGTGGCGGCATAGGAAACGCGGTCGATCTCGTATGCCATGGCTCAGCCCTCTCCGCCGTCGGTGGCGGGCGCCGCCGCCTGCAATGCACCCGAGATCTTGCCGTCGAAGCCATGCACCACCCGGTCGCCCTGATAGGCGACGAGGCGGACAGTGCGGGTCTGGCCGGGCTCGAAGCGCACCGCCGATCCCGCGGGAATGTCGAGCCGCATGCCATAGGCGGCCGGCCGGTCGAAGGCGAGGCCGGTATTCGCCTCGTAGAAATGATAATGCGAGCCGACCTGGACCGGCCGATCGCCGGTATTGGCGACGGTGATCTCGACGACCGGGCGACCGGCATTGAGCACGATCACACCGGCAGCCGGGATGATCGCGCCGGGCGCGATACCCTCGGCGTCGGGCGAATAGGGCTGGGACGGATGGGAGGGCGAGACGGTTTCGGTCATCTGCGGCCCCCTCAACGGATCGGATTGTGGACGGTGACGAGCTTGGTGCCGTCGGGGAAGGTCGCCTCGACCTGGATCTGCTCGATCATCTCAGGGATGCCGCTCATCACCTCGTCGCGGGTCAGAACCCGGGCACCCGCCGCCATCAGATCGGCAACGCTGCGGCCATCGCGGGCGCCTTCCACCACGAAATCGGTGATCAGGGCGATGGCCTCCGGATAATTCAGCTTCACGCCGCGGGCGTGGCGACGGCGCGCCACCTCGGCCGCCATCGCGATCAGCAGTTTCTCCGTTTCCCGAGGGCTCAGATGCATGCGGCGGGCGCTCCCTGGTGTTCTGGCTATGCCCGGCCTGTTCCCGGCCGGGGTCGTTCCTGACTGTTCGAGCGCCCCGTCAACCACGCCGTATCCGTGGCAGGCGGGGCGGGCGTCCCATCAATCCGGCGCGCGCGGCGGCCCACAACGCGTCGAATACGGCCTTCACACGGGCGGCATCGCGGCCCGCCATCCGGACCACCACGACCCCGTCGATCGCGCCGATGCCGACCACCGGGCGGGCCGCGCCATCAGCGTCACGGGCCGGGACATGGAGGATATTTGAAGCATGTTTTGTGCCAAATTCTGCATCAGGACCATTGACCTCGGCCAGCACGATCCGCAAACGATCGCGCAGGGCCATGGCGGCGCCTGCATCCGGGGCACCGACAGCGCAGAATCCTGCGATTGCAGTCATGCCGCCGATGGCCGCCGGATGGTGTCGCGCTGCCGCAAAATCAGCCTCGGCAATATCCAGCGCATCGGCCAGGATCAGCTTGCCCGCCACCTCGATTGCCCAAGCATCGCGCAACCGCCCCCGTCCGACGCACTCGCCGTGGGCAGTCCGACCCAGCACGATGATCTCGCCGAACAGTGCCTGAGCGGTTTCATCCGCCAGACTGACGCGGGTTCGCCGCTCGAACCGCGCCTGATCATACAGAATGGTTTCCTGCGGCAGCCATTCGAAGCTGGCCCCAGGGCCGACGATAAAATGATTATCGACCTCTGAGACAGAACTGGTGCTGCGATAGACCCGTTCGGCTGCCTGCGGCATCAGAAGCAGGCGGCTGTCCGGCTTCAGCGTCACCGACACCGACAGCCGGTCGCCAGCCACGATGCCACCGGAGGTGCTGGTGACCACCACCATCGGCACCTCGCCGGGTTCCGCATGCGGAAACAGCGCCCGCAAGGGGGCCCGTTGGTCCAGATCGCGCAGGCCCTGCCGGGCAGTGGGGGCGGGGCCCATCACCAGCATCAGGCGTCCGCGATCCAGCGCGGAGCGCCGGATGCGCAGCGCCGCATCATCATCGGTCGTCGTCAGGCAAGGCACCGGCGGGGTCAGTCCTTGATGGTTTGGGCTAGAGAGGTTTGGGCCAGAGAGGCTCGGTTCAGACGGTCAGGTGGCGGCGGACATCGTCGTCGAGGGAGGCGCCGTCGCCTGAGACGATGACCTCGCCACGGTCGAGCACGATGAAGCGGTCGGCCAGTTCCTGTGCAAAATCGAAATACTGCTCGACCAGCAGAACCGCAAGCCCCCGTTCGCGGGCCAGAAGCTGGATGACCCGGCCGATATCCTTGATGATCGACGGCTGGATGCCTTCGGTCGGTTCATCCAGCACCAGCAGTTTCGGCGCCGTGACCAGCGCGCGGCCGATGGCCAACTGCTGCTGCTGGCCGCCCGAGAGATCGCCGCCGCGCCGGCCGAGCATCGATTTCAGCACCGGAAACAGCGTGAAGATGTCGTCGGGGATCCGACGTTCCAGGCTGCGCGGCCGGGCGGCGAGGCCGGTTTTGAGATTCTCTTCAACGGTGAGGAGCGGAAAAACTTCGCGACCCTGGGGTACGAAGCCGATACCGGCGCGGGCACGGTCGAAGGGCGCGCGTCCGGCAAGGTCGGTGTCGGCCAGCCTGATGGTGCCGGCCGAGGGCTTCAGATGGCCGGTGATGGCACGCATCAGCGTGGTCTTGCCAACGCCGTTGCGGCCGAGGACGCAGGTGATCTCACCGGCACGGGCCTCGACCGAAACGCCCTTGAGCGCCTGGGCCGAGCCGTAATGCACATCCAGCGCATGAACATCGAGCATTTGGATCACGGTTCTCCGTCAACGGCCCAGATAGACATCCACGACCCGGCTATCCGACTGGACATGGTCGAGGCTGCCTTCGGCGAGCACCGAGCCTTCATGCAGCACGGTCACCCGGCAGTCCAGGTCGCGCACGAAGCCCATATCATGCTCGACCACGATCACCGCATGCGACTGCGCCAGCCGCTTCAGCAACACGGCGGTCTGCGAGGTCTCGCTGTCGGTCATGCCGGCGGCGGGCTCGTCGACCAGCAGCACCCGGGGTTGCTGCATCAGCAGCATGCCGATCTCCAGCCACTGCTTCTGGCCGTGGCTGAGCCGGCCCGCTGGTTCATGGGCGCGATGGGCGAGGGCGATGTCTTCCAGAACCGCCTCGATCCGTGCCGCCTTGTCGGTCGTGCGCCGGAATTTGAGCGCCGCGAACGGGGTCCGGTCGCCGGCAAGCGCCAGTTCCAGATTGTCGATCACCGTATGGGTCTCGAACACGCTGGGTTTCTGGAATTTGCGGCCGATGCCCAGGGTCGCGATCCGCGCCTCGTCGAGACGGGTCAGATCAATGCAGCCATCGAGCAGCACCTTGCCTGTATCGGGCCGGGTCTTGCCGGTCATCACGTCCATCATCGTGGTCTTGCCAGCGCCGTTTGGGCCGATCACCGCCCGCAACTCGCCGTGATCGACCACCAGGGACAGGTTGTTCAGGGCGCGAAAGCCATCGAAACTGACCGAGACACCATCGAGATAGAGCGCGCTGCCATGCGGTGACCGCCGCCCGCTCACCTCGGTATCGGTCAGAAGATCTGCGGTATGGACGGTCATGTCCGATCCTCCGTCGCCCGATCGCCGGTTACTGCCGGTGCCGCGACCTGCGACTTTCCTGACCGGGATTTGCGACCGAATTCCGGGAAGGCCGGCAGCTTACCGACCAGTCCCTTGGGCAGGAACAGGGTGACGGCCACGAACAGAGCGCCCAGAGCGAACAGCCAGAATTCAGGCATGGCGCCGGTGAACCAGGTTTTGGCCCAGTTGACCGAGATGGCACCGAGGGCCGCGCCCCACAACGTGCCGCGCCCGCCGACCGCGACCCAGATTACCGCCTCGATCGAATTGGCCGGGGCGAATTCACCCGGGTTGATGATGCCGACCTGTGGCACATAGAGCGCGCCGGCCAGACCCGCCAGCATCGCCGACATCACGAAGACGAATAGCTTGAAGTGCTCGACCCGATAGCCCAGGAACCGCACCCGGCTTTCGGCGTCGCGGATCGACACCAGAACCTTGCCCAGCTTCGACGACACCACGATCCGCGACAGGGCATAGGCCAGCACCAGCGCGATCGCGGTCGCCGAATACAGCGCCACCCGCATTTCGGGCGCCTGAAGGCTGAAGCCGAACAGATCCTTGAAATCGGTCAGGCCGTTATTGCCGCCAAAGCCCATATCGTTGCGGAAGAAGGCCAGCAGCAGGGCATAGGTCATGGCCTGGGTGATGATCGAGAGATAGACCCCGGTAACCCGTGACCGGAAGCACAGCCAGCCGAGCCCGAAAGCCAGGATGCCCGGCACGACCAGCGCCATCAGGATCGCGAACCAGGCCATGTCGAAGCCCAGCCAGTACCAGGGCAGTTCCTGCCAGTTCAGAAACACCATGAAGTCGGGCAGGACCGGGTTGCCATAGACGCCGCGCGGCCCGATCTCGCGCATCAGGTGCATGCCCATGGCATAGCCACCCAGCGCGAAGAAGGCACCATGGCCCAGGCTGAGGATGCCGCAATAGCCCCAGACCAGATCGAGGGCTAGTGCCAGCAGCGCATAGCAGAGATATTTGCCGAACAGCGAGATCAGATAGGACGGGATCGCCAGCGGGTGATCGGCCGGCAGCACCAGCGCCGACACCGGCATCAGGATGGCCGAGAGCGCGATCAGCGACATGAAGACCAGGCCGCCGCGATCGCCCAGCAGGGCGAGCAGGATCGGCTTGCGCGGGCCGGCGGCGAGGCCACGACCGGCCCGGGTGCGCCCGGTGGCGCCGGATGCCGTGATACCAGGCAAGGCGGGGTCGGGCAAGGCGGGGTCGGGCAGGGTGGGGTCGGGCAAGGCGGGGTCGGGCAGGGTGGGGTCGGGCAGGGTGGGGTCGGGCAGGGTGGGGTCGGTGGTCGATGCCATGGGATCAGGCCTCCACCGCGCGGCCCTTGAGCGCGAACAACCCGCGCGGCCGCTTCTGGATGAACAGGATGATGGCGATCAGCACCAGGATCTTGGCGAGCACCGCGCCGGCGAAGGGTTCGATCAGCTTGTTGACCACGCCCAGGGTGAAGCCGCCGACCAGCGTGCCCCACAGCGTGCCGACACCGCCGAACACCACCACCATGAAGCTGTCGATGATGTAGCCTTGACCCAGATTGGGGCTGACATTGTCGATCTGGCTGAGGGCGACACCGGCAATGCCGGCGATCCCCGAGCCGAGCGCAAAAGTCAGCGCGTCGATCCGCCCGGTCTTGATACCCATCGACGAGGCCATGGAGCGGTTCTGGGTGACCGCGCGGACATGCAGGCCAAGCGAGGTCTTGCGCAGCAGCAGCGCCACGCCCCCGACCACGACCAGCGAAAAGGCCAGGATCCACAGCCGGTTGTAGGTGAGCGTGATACCGCCCGCGACCTCGAACGCGCCACTCATCCACTCAGGGCTTGAAACCTCGCGGTTGGTCGGGCCGAAGACCGAGCGCACCGCCTGCTGAATGATCAGGCTGACGCCCCAGGTGGCAAGCAGGGTTTCCAGCGGCCGGCCATACAACCAGCGGATCACGCTGCGCTCGATCGCGAAACCGGCCGCACCCGAGACCAGGAAGGCCGCGGGCAGGGCGATCAGCAGCGAGACCGGCATCAGCGCCGGCAGATTGGCGGCAATGACCTGCTGGACCAGATAGGTGGTATAGGCGCCCAGCATGACCATCTCGCCATGCGCCATGTTGATGACGCCCATCACGCCGAAGGTGATGGCGAGGCCAACGGCGGCCAGCACCAGCACCGAGCCAAGGCTGAGGCCCTGATAGACATTGCCGACCAGCGCCCACATTTCGAGTTTGGCCTCGACCCGCTCAAGAGCTTCGGCGGCAGCACCCTGCACGGCGGCGGCGGCATCAGGCGCCAGACCGGCCGGCGGCGCGGCAGCGATCCGCCCCAGAAGGCTTCGAACCTGCGGATCGGCGAAATCACCCAGGGTGTCGATGGCGGCCAGCCGCTCTTCGGGATTGTCGGCATGCATCGACTGCACGGCGGCCAGCGCCTTCATCAGTGCGTCGTGGGTGCGGCCATCGGTTTCGGTATCGATCGCCCTGCTGAGCAGCGGCAGTGCCGCCGCTTCCGGCAGCTTGATCAGGGCTTCGGCGGCCGCACGGCGGCGCTCCGGCAGCTTCGCGCCCAGATCGATCAGGCCCATCGCGGCCCGGGCGTCGACCCGGACCCGGTTGTTGACCCGGATGCGGTCGACGGCACCGCGTTCGGCGGCGCCCAGTTTGTCGCCGGTCACCGGATCGCGCATCACGGCGGCGTCGCCGCGGCCCTCGACGATCACGAGCGCGCCATCGCTGGTGCGCCGGCCGAGATTGCCGGATTGAAGCGCGTCGATCGCGCGGGCGGCCCGTGCGTCACCGGTCGCGGCAAGTGCCTGGATCAACGCCAGCGCACCATCGAAGCCTTCACCAGGGGTGGCCAGCGCGTCGCGCAGCGCCGCGTCCTCGGCGGAGGCGTCGTTTCCGGCCGCGGGCGTTGCCGTCTGGGCAAGTGCTGTTGCCGCATGGGCTGTGGCAACAGGACCGAAGCCGGACATGGTCGTCGCGGCGAGCATCAAAGCCGCCAACAGCATCACACGGATACCGGTCGGCCGGCGAAAAGCAGTCGAAAATCCGGACATCTGGGCTCGTCTTCTGTGTCCGCAGTGGCAGCGGACCTGAGAGAGAGGCTTCTGGCGGCTGGCTGGATGCTGCTGGCTGAAAGCTTGAAGCAGGGCCGCGCGGCCGGGTGGGGGCTCCGGGTTATGTCGGGTTGCGGCGGGAGAGCAGACCGCTGCCATCCGCATGCATCCGGAGCCCCGCATCCACCCCGGCCCTATGCGCACGGGCGGCGCGGGCCGGGGTGGCATCCATCAGGGCCGGTCTCAGTACTTCGGCGCCTCGCAATTGCCGCAGACCCAGGGATAGGTCCAGTCGGCAGTGAGCTTGGCGCTTTCCGGGATGAAATCCGACCAGGCATCGCCGACGATCGGCCCATCGGTCTTCCAGACGGTCGAGAACTGGCCGTCGCCCTGGATCTCGCCGATCAGCACCGGCTTCGACAGGTGATGGTTGGTGTTCATCACCGCGGTGGTGCCGGTCAAGGACGGCACGGTCTGGCCATACATCGCCTGGCGGACCGCACTGACATCGGTGGTGCCGGCCTGAAGAACCGCCTGCGTCCACATCTTGAAGCCGATATAGGTGGCCTCCATCGGGTCGTTCACGACGCGGCGGTCGCTCTTGATGAACGTCTGCCACTTCTTGATGAAGGCGTCGTTCTCAGGGGTCTCGACCGACATGAAATAATTCCAGGCGGCCAGATGGCCGACCAGCGGGCCAGTGTCGAGACCAGCCAGTTCTTCTTCACCCACCGAGAAGGCGACGACCGGAATTTCGGCCGCATCGATGCCCTGATTGGCCAGCTCCTTGTAGAACGGCACGTTGGCGTCGCCATTGATGGTCGACACCACCGCCGTCTTCTTGCCGGCGCTGGCAAAAGCCTTCACGTCCGAGACGATGGTCTGCCAGTCGCTGTGGCCAAAGGGGGTATAGCTCTCCATGATGTCGGCATCGTCGACGCCCTTGGAGTGCAGGAAGGCGCGCAGGATCTTGTTGGTCGTGCGCGGATAGACATAGTCGGTGCCGAGCAGAACCCAGCGCTTCGCGTCGCCGCCATCCGCGCTCATCAGATATTCCACGGCCGGGATCGCCTGCTGATTGGGGGCGGCGCCGGTGTAGAAGACGTTCCGCGAGCTTTCCTCGCCCTCATACTGCACAGGATAGAACAGCAGGCTATCGAGTTCCTCGAACACCGGCAGAACCGACTTGCGCGACACCGAGGTCCAGCAGCCGAACACGACGTCGACCTTGTCCTTCTCGATCAGTTCGCGGGCCTTTTCGGCGAAGAGCGGCCAGTTCGACGCCGGATCGACCACCACGGCTTCAAGCGGCCGGCCCATCAGGCCGCCATTCTTGTTCACCTCGTCCACCAGCATCAGCACGGTGTCTTTGAGGGTGGTCTCGCTGATCGCCATGGTGCCCGACAGCGAATGCAGGACGCCGACCTTGATCGGCTCGGCAGCATGGGCGCCGGCAGCCGCTGCGGCGAGAATGATACCGCTGGCGATGGTGCGGACGATAAGTTTCATCGATGGCCTCCGGTAGGGCTTTTATGTTCCGATCCACCCGGGCCATCAGCAAGAAGCGGACCAAGTCACCGATATGTGGCGGCCGCAGAATGCCCGAACCGCAGGTTGCCGCGGTTTCCGCCAGCGCGCCGCAGCGGCATGGCAGCCAAGGGGATGCCATTCACCTCCTGTTTCATACGCTCAAAAAACACCCAAACCATCCCTTGTGGTCAAAAAATGATCACAAACTTGCTGCATCGCGCGCGGCCGGTGCATGATCCGGGCGATCGGGCTGCCGCTCCGGTGCCACACTGCGCGGATAAACGTCAATCTGCGGGGGTCCGCGTGTGCGGCCGCGATTGACGGGGCGGGGCGCGCATGATTCGATGGCGACCATGTCGATGCAGAGGGATATAACGCGGCGCCTGCGCCAGATCGCACCCCAGATTTTCTGGGGGTGCCTGGTCAGCTATTTCGCGTTTCATGCGGTGCAGGGTGATCGCGGCGTGGTGGCCTGGCTGCAGATGCGCCAGCAGCTGGCGCAACTGGACCAGCAGCTGGATGCAGCACAGCATGAACGCATGATTCTGGAGCGACAGGTGGCGCTGATGCGCCCGCAGAGCCTGGATCCCGACATGCTCGACGAACAGGTCCGCCGGGTGCTGGGTTTTACCGACGCGCGCGACCGGGTGGAATTCTATGATGCCGATGCCCGTATCCGGGCGCCGGGCCTCGACGATGGCGCGCCAGATGCGCCGGCGGGTGATGTGCTCGACGTACTGCCTCCCCAGGAGCCGGTGACGCGCTGATCGTCACCGCATGGTCTCATATCCCATGGCGAGCTTCCCCCGGTCGCGATAAACTATGTGCGTCCATTGGCTGAGGCGGGAAATGAGCGGTGATGTATTTCAGCACACAGACCCAGGGCCGGGTGATGATCAGCGGGCCTCTGGTCGATGCCGTCCAGACACTTCTGAACGCCACCGGCGACACGCTGGATGTCGACAGCCGGCTTGGACCGAACAGCTTGAAATGCCTGTGTTCATGGCAGGCGACATGCGGCTTCGGTGCGCCCGGCCTGTTTGATGAGCCGCAATGGGCCAGCCTTTCGGCGCTGCCGCCACTGATTCCCTTCGATCTGCTGGTCAACATCGCGGCCTCGTTCGAAGGCACCTATTTCACCGGCGCGGTCGGTGCCTTCGACAGCGGCGGGCTGACCTGGGGCATTCTGGGCTTCACCCTGTCGTCGGGTGAGATCGAGCGGGTGTTTCAGGATATCGAGGCCCGCGCCCCGGGGCTGATCGCGCGCATCTTCGGACCTGATCATGACACGATCATGCATGCGGTGGCCCTGCGCGGGCAGGCGGCCGTCGACTGGGCGCGAACCATTTCGACCGGGTCGAACAACACTGGCCTGATCAGCCCGTGGGACCGGTATTTCACCGATCTCGGCCGGATCGGCGCCGCAAAGGCCGCGCAGGTGGATCAGGCCTTCAAGACCTATTTCGCCGAGGCTTTGGGCTATGTGCAGGCCTATATGCCCGGCAAGGCGATCACCCTGCTGGATCTGGCGTTCTGGTTTGACGTTGCGATCCAGAATTCGATCGGTCACGACGAAGCGGCGGCATTGCATGCGGTGGATGTGTCTGCGCTCAGCAATATAGACTGTCGGCGCGCCTTCGCCCGGATCATCGCCAGCCACAGCGCGCCAGAATGGCAGGCCGATGTGCTCTCACGCAAGATGACCTTCGCCGAAGGCACCGGCACCGTTCACGGGTCGCACTACGATCTGTCGGATTGGGGGATCGTCGACCAGGTGGTGCCCATGCCGGACATGGCGACCGGGCCGGTTCTCATCGGTGTTTTCGCGCCGGCCACCGCTTGACGGAGGGGTTGCCCGGCGCCGGTGGCAAGACTTTCCGGGTCGATATCGGTCAGCGCGATCGCGCGTGCCAGGGCCGCAATGGCGCGCAGATAGTGTTGCAGAGCAGGATTGCGATCGTCGAAAATCGCGAGCGCCGCCTGGAGGTCGACCAGTTCGCGGTGATCCAGGCCGATATCGACGGCACCGGGTTGGCCAGTGGCACCCGACGGGCAGATGGCTGGCGGTTCGTCGAGCAGCCGGCCCACGGTCACGCCCAGCAGGCGGGCCAACGGCAGCACCATCACCGCAGGCATGCGGTTCACGCCGCGTTCGTATTTCTGAACCTGCTGAAACGACACCCCGATCGCGGCGGCAACATCGCTCTGGCTCAGATCCCGCAGGATCCTGAGCCGGCGGAGCCGGCGGCCAAGCGCCTGATCGTCGGCATTCGCACGTGCTTTGGGCATCAGTCGTCACTCCTGCGGGCGTCGTTGGCGACGCCTGCCATGAATTGGTCGAGCCGCGGGCCCGCTTCCGAGAAGTCCCCCAATGCGGAATAACCGTTGATCGCCTCCAACCTCAGCGCGTCGTCAAGCGGCCGGCCGATCAGATCCAGAATGGTTTCGCGGGCTGACTCGACGGCTGTTCGACCATTGGCCAGGATCATCCGCGCGGTGGTGTCGGCCGTCGCCATCAGCTGATCGCGCGGCACCACCTGCGACACCAGATGCAGCCGGCGCGCCTCGATGGCATCGACCGGCCGGCCGGTGAGGGTCAGGTCCAGCGCCGTGCCGATTCCGGCGACCGCCACCAGCCGCACCAGCCCGCCATCGCCCTGATGCAGCCCATAGCGCAGTTCAAAGACGCCGAACCGGGTGTCCTCGGCCGCAATCCGGATGTCGCAGGCCAGCGCCAGTTCAAAGCCGGCGCCGATGACGTGGCCGTGCAGCGCCGCGATCACCGGCTTGGCCAACCGGTGCCGGCCGCGGGTAAGACCGCCACCCAGCCCCATGCCGGCGTTGCGCCGCGGCGCCATCATGTCGGCGCCCCGCCAGCGCGGGATGAAGCTTTTGAGGTCCGCGCCGGCGCAGAAACTGCGTCCGGCCCCCGATAGAATGGCGACGCCGGCCTCGTCATCGGCGGCGAACCGGTCCCAGATCGCGGCCAGGGCGGTATTCATCCGGTCGTCGATGGCGTTCAGCGCCGCCGGCCGGTTCAGAACCACATGGGCGATCCCGTCGGTGACCGTGTAGCACGCTTCGGCGGCATCGGTGGTCGACATGGTCATGACAGACAGCTCCCCGGTCCTGCTGCGATCGAAACCGGCCGGACGACCGCTGGCCGCCAGACCCTGGCATGATCATAAGAACCGATGCTAATCTATGGAAAATGGATTGTTTGGATGGATAGCATCCAAAAAAACTTCTAACGGACCGGAGGCGGCGGTGAAGATCCGGCAGTTGCGTTATCTGACGGCGGTGGTGGAGGCGGGCAGTATCACGGAAGGGGCCCGGCGGCTGAACGTCTCGCAGCCGGCCCTGTCGGCCGGTCTGGCGGCACTGGAAGACGAATTGGGCGGGCCGCTGGTTGAGCGTCAGCGCGGCGCGGTCAGGTTGACGCCGCTGGGCCGGCGGTTTCATCGTCGCGCGCTGGGCATTCTGCGGGACTGCGATCTGGCGCGGGCCGAGTTCAGGCGCGGGCTCGATCAGCGGGTGCTGACCCTGGGCATGCTGCCGACCATCGCCATGCCGCTGGTGCTGGGTGTGATCGCGGGTGTGAAAGCGCGGGTGCCCGGCATTGAGGTAACGATGCGCGAGGCCCGCGAACCACAGCTGATGGACGCGCTGGGCCTGGGCCGGATGGATGCCGCCCTGACCATTTCAGACCTGAGCGCCGATGACAGCTGGGTGCCGCTGGCAGATGACCCGATGGCGGTGGTCTGCACGCCGGACCATCCATTCGCCCGGCGTGGATCGATCCGGCTGTCGCATCTGGATGGCACGGCCTTCGTGCTGCGGCTGCATTGCGAGCGGGGCACAGACGTACAGGGCCTGTTGCAGGCGCGCGGCGTGCGACCCCGCGCGGTGTTTGGAACCGATCAGGATGATCGGGCGTTTGCTGCCGTGCGCGCTGGAATCGGGATCACCATGGCGCCGCTGAGCCTGACGCCCCCCGGCCTGAGTTTCGTGCCGATCGAGGATCTTGGCCTGACCCGTCGCATCGGAGTGCAGCTTGCGGTAGGATTGGACAGTCGTTTGCATGAAGCCCTGGTTGCCGCGCTGCGGGAGGCAGGTGAGCGGTCCTGCGCGGCAAAGCTTGCGCGGTCCATAGTTAACTGAAAATAAGTTAATTGTTCATACCGCAGCGCAACACAAGGCTTTTCGCGGGTTCTTCACTTGCCAGGAATGGATGTCGCGCTTAGGTTCATCGCCATCCAGGCGCTTCGGGGCCGACCGGCCTGCCGCGCGACAATTCCGGGGAGGACCGCATGGCGACTACGCGCCGCAAAGCCTCGGGCACGCCGAGCAATCAGCTCGCGCCCGAGACGAGCTCCATCGATCAGCTGGTCCACTACTATCGCGAAATGCTGCTGATCCGGCGCTTCGAGGAGAAGGCCGGCCAGATGTATGGCATGGGCCTGATCGGCGGATTCTGCCATCTCTATATCGGCCAGGAAGCGGTCGTCATCGGCATGCAGGCGGGGCTAGAGGACGGCGACAGCGTCGTCACCAGCTATCGCGACCATGGCCATATGCTGGCCTGCGGCATGAGCCCCAAGGGTGTGATGGCCGAGTTGACCGGCCGCCGCGACGGGTATTCCCGCGGCAAGGGCGGGTCGATGCACATGTTCTCGGTCGAAAAAGGTTTCTTCGGCGGCCATGGCATCGTCGGCGCCCAGGTGCCGATCGGTACCGGCCTTGGCTTCGCCCATAAATACAAGAACGACGGCAAGGTCTCGATCACCTATCTGGGCGATGGCGCCGTCAACCAGGGCCAGGTCTATGAGAGCTTCAACATGGCGAGCCTCTGGCACCTGCCGGTGGTCTATGTCATCGAGAACAATCTCTACGGCATGGGCACCTCGGTCGCCCGCGCCAGTGCCGTCACCGAACTGCACCGCCGAGGCGAGAGCTTCGGCATCCCTGGCTATTCGGTCGACGGCATGGATGTGCGCAATGTCCGCGGCGCCGCCGATTTCGCCATCGAACATGCCCGCACCGGCAAGGGTCCGATCCTGCTGGAAATGAAAACCTATCGCTTCCGCGGCCATTCGATGTCCGATCCGGCTAAATACCGGTCGAAGGACGAGTTGAACCGCATGAAGGCCGAGCGCGACCCGATCGAGACGGTCAAGAAGCTGCTGATCGAAAGCGGCGAGTGGGATGAGGCCAAGCTGAAGGCGATCGATCGCGAGATCAAGGACGTGGTGGTCGACGCCGCCGACTTCGCCCAGGAAAACCCCGAGCCCGATCCGTCGGAGCTGTGGACCGACGTGCTGGTCGAAGCCTGATCGCCCGCCGGAGGCCGCGACCACGCCGCCACCGATGCCGCCGTCGAGCGGGCACGGGGCAGGGTGCTGACGCTTCCGGCCGATGCTGCGGATGTCCGACGGACAAGAGAGATACCGACACATGCCGAAGATTACGGTACGAGAAGCCCTCCGGGACGCCATGGCCGAAGAAATGCGTCGCGACGACGCCGTCTTCGTGATGGGCGAGGAGGTCGGGGAATATCAGGGCGCCTATAAGGTGACCCAGGGCCTGCTGGATGAATTCGGCCCCCGCCGGGTGGTCGACACCCCGATCACCGAGCATGGCTTTGCCGGCCTCGCGGTCGGCGCCGCCATGCGTGGCCTGAGGCCGATCGTCGAGTTCATGACCTTCAATTTCGCCATGCAGGCGATCGACCAGATCATCAACTCCGCCGCCAAGACGAACTATATGTCCGGCGGCCAGATGCGCTGCCCGATCGTGTTCCGCGGCCCCAATGGCGCGGCGGCCCGGGTCGGCGCTCAGCACAGCCAGGATTATGCCAGCTGGTATGCCCATGTGCCGGGGCTGATCGTGCTGGCGCCATGGTCGGCGGCCGACGCCAAGGGCCTGCTGAAGGCGGCGATCCGCAATCCGAACCCGGTGATCTTCCTTGAAAACGAGATCCTGTATGGCCAGGGCTTCGAGGTGCCCGAGGATGACGACCATGTGGTCGAGATCGGCAAGGCCAATGTCGTGCGTCAGGGCACCGACGTGACCATCACCGCCTGGTCGATCAATGTCGGCAAGGCCCTGGAAGCGGCCGAGGCGCTGGCGGCCGAGGGTATCGATGCCGAGGTGATCGATCTGCGCACCATCCGGCCGCTGGATGTCGACACCATCGTCGCCTCGGTGAAGAAGACCAACCGGCTGGTGACCGTGGAGGAGGGCTGGCCGACCGCCGGCATGGGTGCCGAACAGGCCGCCCTGATGATGGAGCACGCCTTCGATCATCTGGATGCGCCGGTTATCCGGGTCAGCGGCAAGGATGTGCCGCTGCCCTATGCCGCGAACCTTGAAAAGCTGGCGCTGCCCCAGGCCGACCATATCGTCGAGGCCGCGAAGCGCGCCGTCGGCTACGAATTCTGAGCCGGCATCGCCGGACATCCGATCAAGGACAACCCTGAGGCGGCGGCACCACGGCCGCCCACGGGCAGGAGAGGACCGAACATGGCTCAGACCATCCTGATGCCGGCCCTGTCGCCGACCATGACCGAAGGCACGCTTGCCAAATGGCTGGTCAATGAGGGCGATACGATCGAGAGCGGACAGGCCATCGCCGAAATCGAGACCGACAAGGCGACCATGGAGGTCGAGGCGGTCGAGGAAGGCGTGCTGGCGAAAATCATGGTGCCGGCCGGTACCGAGGCCGTGGCCGTGAATACGGTGATCGCGGTGCTGAAGGAAGAGGGCGACAGCGACGATGCGGTCGCGGCCCTGGCTGGTGGCGACGCCGCCGCCCCGGCTCCGGCCGCGGAGACGCCCGCCGAGGACGATGTCGCCGCCAAGGGCGATGCTGACGATCATGCCGAGGTGACGCCGGCCCCTGCCCCTGCCAGGGGGGAGGCGCCGGCCGCCACTGCCGGCTCCGATGACGGTGACCGGATCAAGGCGAGCCCGCTGGCCCGCCGCATGGCATCGCAGGCCGGGCTGGATCTGACCGGTCTTGCCGGCACCGGCCCCCATGGCCGGATCGTGAAGGCGGATATCGAGGCGGCCCTGGCTGACGGTGGCGCCCCGGCCGCGGCCGAAGTGGCACCGGCGGCAGAGGCGGCACCGACCGCCGCACCCGCAAAGGCGGCAGCGGCACCAGCCGCCGGCGGTGGCGGCTACAGCGTCGCGGCGATTTCGGCCGCGGCATCGGCCCAGACCCGCGATCTGGTCGACAAGCTGGGCATGGCGCATACCGCCGAGCCCAATAACGGCATGCGCAAGACCATCGCCCGCCGCCTGCTCGACGCCAAGCAGACCGTGCCGCATTTCTACCTGACCGTCGATTGCGTGATCGACCGGCTGATGGGTGTGCGCAAGGAGCTGAACGAGCGCGGCGGCGTGAAGGTCAGCGTCAATGATTTCGTGGTCCGCGCCAGCGCGCTGTCGCTGCGCAAGGTGCCGGCCGCCAATGCCGCCTGGACCGACGAGGCGATCCTGCGCTTCCACGATGTCGACGTCTCGGTGGCGGTGGCGATCGATGGCGGGCTGATCACGCCGATCATCAAGAAGGCCGACACTAAGGGTCTGGCCACCATTTCGTCGGAAATGCGCGATCTTGCCGAGCGCGCCCGCGCCGGCAAGCTGAAGCCAGAGGAATATCAGGGCGGCACCTTCTCGGTGTCGAACCTTGGCATGTACGGCATCAAGGAATTCTCGGCGATCATCAATCCGCCGCAATCGGCGATTCTGGCCGTCGGTGCCGCTGAACAGCGGCCGGTGGTGAAGGATGGCGCGCTGGCCGTGGCGACGGTGATGACCGCGACCTTGTCGTGCGACCATCGCGTGGTCGACGGCGCGGTCGGCGCCCAATTCCTGGCCGCCTTCAAGAAGCTGATCGAGGACCCGCTGTCTATGCTGCTCTGAGCGGCATCTGCGGCGACCTCGCGATCATCTCTGAAACACGCAAGACGGACGGGAGACCCAATCCCATGCCGATCAAGGTTCTGATGCCGGCGCTGTCGCCGACCATGACCGAAGGCACGCTGGCCCGCTGGATGGTCAAGGAGGGCGACACGGTCGAAAGCGGCCAGGTGATCGCCGAGATCGAGACCGACAAGGCCACCATGGAGGTCGAGTCGGCCGATGAGGGCATCCTCGCCAAGATCCTGGTACCGGACGGCACCGAGGGTGTGGCGGTCAACAGCCTGATCGCCGTTCTGGCGGAAGAGGGTGAAGACCCGAAGGTCGCCGCCGCCGCGCTCTCAGGTGGCGACGCCGCCAAGGCCGAACCCAAACCGGCGGCGGCGAAGCCGGATGCCAAGCCCGCGCCGAAGACCGAGGCGAAGCCCGCTGCCAAGACTGATGCCAAGACCGGGGCCCCCAAGGCGGCGGTGAAGCCGGCCGGCAGCGGCAAGAGCGGCGATGATTACGACGTGGCGGTCATCGGTGGCGGCCCCGGTGGCTATGTGGCGGCGATCCGTGCCGGTCAGCTTGGCCTGCGCACGGTGGTGATCGAGGAAAAGCACCTGGGCGGCATCTGCCTGAACTGGGGCTGCATTCCGACCAAGGCATTGCTGCGCGCCAGCGAGGTCTGGACGCTGATCAATCACGCCAAGGATTTCGGTATTTCTGTTGAAAAGCCGAGCTTCGACCTGGCCGCGATCGTCAAGCGCAGCCGCGATGTGGCGAAGACCCTGTCGCAGGGCGTGGCGCATCTGCTGAAGAAGAACAAGGTCGAGGTCATCGACGGCCGCGGCCGGCTGAAGGGCCCGGGCAAGGTCGAGGTCGACGGCGCCAAGGGTAAGCGGTCGATCTCCGCCGATCACGTCATTCTGGCGACCGGCGCGCGTCCACGGATCGTGAAAGGACTGGAGCCCGATGGCGAGCGGATCTGGACCTATCGCGAGGCGATGGTGCCGGAAAGCCTGCCGAAATCGCTGCTGGTGGTCGGGTCGGGCGCGATCGGCATCGAGTTCGCGAGCTTCTATCGCGCGCTTGGCGTCGAGGTGACCGTGGTCGAATTGCTGGACCGCATCCTGCCGGTGGAGGATGAGGAAATCTCCGCCATGGCCCGCAAGGCGTTTGAAAAGCAGGGGATCAAGATCCTGACCAGCACCCAGGTCAAGGGCCTTGACAAGAGCCGGGATGGTGTCTCGGCCCGGCTTGAAGACGCGAAGGGCAAGGCGCAGACCCTGACTGTCGACCGGGTGATCGTGGCGATCGGCATTGTCGGCAACACCGACGATCTGGGGCTTGAGACCACGAAGGTCGAGGTCGATCGCGGCCAGATCAAGGTGGGGCCGTATCTTGAGACCGCCGAGCCCGGCATCTATGCGATCGGCGACGTTGCCGGCGCGCCGTGGCTGGCCCATAAGGCGTCGCATGAAGGCGTGATCTGCGTCGAGGCGCTGGCCGGGGGCGAGCATGTCCATCCGATGACCCGCGAGAACATCCCCGGCTGCACCTATGCCACGCCGCAGGTCGCCTCGGTGGGCCTGACCGAGGCCAAGGCGAAGGAGACCGGGCGCGAGATCAAGGTCGGCCGCTTCCCCTATCGCGGTAACGGCAAGGCGCTGGCGATGGGCGAACCCGAGGGCATGGTGAAGACCATTTTCGACGCCGCGACCGGCGAGTTGCTGGGCGCCCATATGATCGGCGCCGAGGTGACCGAGCTGATCCAGGGCTATGTGGTTGCGAAGTCGATGGAAGGCACGGAACTGGATCTGATGCACGCGATCTTCCCGCATCCCACCCTGTCGGAGATGATGCATGAGTCGGTGCTTGACGCATTCGGGCGCGCCATCCATTTCTAAGCCATGAGACCGGTGGCCGGGGCGGCACCCACAGCGTGGGGTGCCGCCCCGGTTTTCCGCGTCGATATCCTGCCACGCCGCCGCCGGCCACCGGCCGCCCGGCGCCGTGACACAAACCCATCAGGCCGGGGACCGTTCAATCGTGGCCGTGATCATCCATCCCGTCGAGACGGCACCATCCGCCGCGAAGCCTTCCGCCATGATCGGCGCAGATGGCACCGCCGCGGCGCCAGCTCTCCGCCAGCGCAAGCCCGACTGGATCCGCGTGAAGGCGCCGACCTCGCCACAGGTGGCCGAGATGCGCCAGCGCATGCGGCGCCTGAACCTGTTCACGGTGTGTGAAGAGGCGGCCTGCCCGAATATCGGCGAGTGCTGGACCCAGAAGCACGCCACGGTGATGATTCTGGGCGATATCTGCACGCGCGCCTGCCGGTTCTGTAACATCGCGACCGGCATGCCGCGCAGCGTCGACCCCCAGGAGCCGGCGCATCTGGCGGAAGCCGTGGCCGAGATGGAACTGGCCCATGTGGTCGTCACCTCGGTCGACCGCGACGATCTGGATGATGGCGGCGCCAGCCAGTTCGTCGAGGTGATCCGCCGTATCCGCGATGCCTCGCCCATGACCACGATCGAGGTGCTGACCCCCGATTTCCAGCGCAAGAAGGGTGCGGTCCAGGCCGTCGCCGAGGCGCGGCCGGATGTGTTCAATCACAACCTGGAAACCGTACCGCGGCTGTATGGCGAGGTGCGGCCCGGCGCGCGCTATTTCCATTCGCTGAAAATTCTGTCGCAGGTCAAGGAGGTCAACCCGACGATCTTCACCAAATCCGGCATCATGGTGGGGTTGGGGGAGAGCAAGGTCGAGGTGCATCAGGTGATGAACGACCTGCGCGCGGCCGATGTCGACTTCATGACCATCGGCCAGT
Organism: Tistrella bauzanensis; assembly: GCF_014636235.1. Lineage (NCBI taxonomy): Bacteria > Pseudomonadati > Pseudomonadota > Alphaproteobacteria > Geminicoccales > Geminicoccaceae > Tistrella > Tistrella bauzanensis. The sequence continues at coordinate 45,784 of NZ_BMDZ01000019.1, read as the reverse complement.
ATCTTCAGCCGACACCGAAACATCTGGCCGTCGACCGCTTCGTGACGCCTGAGGAATTCAGCGCCTATGCCACCATGGGCCGGGCCAAGGGCTTCCTTCTGGTCTCGTCGAGCCCGCTGACCCGTTCGTCGCACCATGCCGACAAGGATTTCGCCCGGCTGAAGGCGGCCCGTGAGGCACAGCTTGCAGCCGGACCTGCTGAAATCGTATAGAGACTGCATTCCCGGTCATGCAGCGCCATGGCCGGGAACACCAGCCCGGCGGCATGTCGCCGCCGGCCTGACCGCGGAGATTGCGTTCGACGATGCCGTCCTTCAGCGAAAAGCGCGTATTGCCCTACGCGCCCGACCAGCTTTTCGACCTTGTTGCAGCCGTCGATCGTTACCCCGAATTCCTGCCCTGGTGCATTGCCTCGCGCATTCGCACGCGGGAAAGCTTCGTCGACACCGATGGCCGGGCGCGGGAACGCATGGAGGCCGATCTGGTGATCGGCTTCAAGATGATCCGCGAGCGTTTCACCTCGAAGGTCGAGCTTCTGCGCCCGCATGAGGTGCTGGTCACCGACGTGACCGGGCCGTTCGACCATCTGCGCAACCGGTGGACGTTCGAGCCGCACCCGGAAGGCTGCCTGATCGACTTCGAGGTCGATTTCAAGTTCCGTTCCCGCCTGCTCGACAATGTGATGGGCGCCTTGTTCGGCGAGGCGACCCGACGCATGGTCCGCGCCTTCGAGGCCCGCGCCGCCGATCTGTACGGCCGCCCCGGTCTGCAGCGCGGTCAGGCACCGCGCGCGGCCGAGCCCTGATCGGATCCTCGGAGCCAGGCAGGCCGATCGCATCGGTTGTGACATGATCCGGCTTGATGTCACACATCATGCGCCCCGGGCGTCTTTCCGACAGAATGCCCCTGTCAGAGGAAAGGCGAGGTCCGATGTCTGCAACTGCCATTGCCCCAGGTTTTAGCCGCGTCACGCGCACCGGCTTCACCGTCACCGGCCTGTCGGCCGTGGTGTCAAATGACGACCCGGCCGCGATCGGTGCCCTTTGGGGCCGCTGGTTTGACCGGTGGCCGCTGGCCGGGCTCGCCGACGAGGACGCAGCGACATTCGCGGTCTATGACCGGTATCAAGGCGACCATACCGCGCCCTTCCGGCTGACCATCGGCCGCCGGCTGGTTGCCAGCGTCGCGGTGCGCGCCGGGCTGACGCAAGTGACGGTGCCCGGCGGCGACTTTCTGGAGCTGGTCACGACCGGCGACCAGCCCGCGGCCGTGGCGGCGGGGTGGGCGCGGATCTGGCGCGAGGTGACGGGACGGTGCTTTGTGGCCGATGTCGACCGCTGGCCCGACGCGGCACCCGGCCGGGCCGAGATCCTGGTCGGGGTGTGGCCATGAGTGGCACCGAGGCCTTCCTGACCCATGCGCCGGCAGCCTGGGCACAGGCCTATCGGCTGACCGGCAGCGCCGCCGATGCCGATGACGTGATGCAGGATACCTGGCTGCGCTGGCAGCGGGCCGGCGATGGACCCGAAGAGGGGCGGCCGCGTGAACCCCGGGCTTTTCTGCTGAGTGTCGCCACGCGTCTGGCGCTGGATCGGTTGCGGCATCTGAAGCGTGCCCGTGTCGGCTATCCCGGACCATGGCTGCCGGAGCCGCTGGTGTCGGACATCGCCCTCCCTGAGCCCGGAGGCATCGAGGCGGCGGAGACCCTGTCGCTGGCGCTGTTGCGGCTGATGGAGCGCCTGCCGCCGTCGGAGCGCGCGGCGCTGCTGCTGGTCGAGGTGGCGGAGATGAGCCCGGCCGAGGCGGCTGCAGCACTCGGCATCCGTGATGCCTCGCTGCGCCAGCGCCTGTCGCGGGCGCGCCGCCGGCTGGCGGCGGCGCGGGCAGAGCTGCCGGCGCTGGCCGATCCCTTGCTCGACCGCAGCCCCGGCAGCCCGGCGGCCGACCCGGATGCGGCGCGGCGGCTGGCCGAAGCGGTGCTGGACGCGGTGGCCGCCGGTGACGACGCCGCCCTGCGGCGTCTGTTCGCGGCCGATGTGGTGCTGGAAAGCGATGGCGGCGGCAAGGCTGCGGCGGCCCTGAACCCGATCCGCGGCATCGACAAGGTGATCCGCTTCCTGCTGTCGATCCATCGCAAGAACCCGACCATGATGCTGCGGCTGGCATCGGTCAACGGCCATCCGGGGTTTGTACAGCACCTGACCGACGGCACCATATCGGTGACGGCGCTGGTGCCGGACGGGCAGGGGCGGGTTGGCGCCATTCTGACCATGCGCAATCCCGACAAGCTGACGGCGATCCGTCCCGTGCCGCCAATGGACCCTGTGCCGCCGACTGACTGAACCGGCTGGCCGGTTCAGTCAGTCGGCGCGAGAGCGTCGAGCAGCAGGTCGAGTGCTGCGGCAACACTCTGCAGGCGCACGGCCTGACGGTCGCCGGCGAAAACATGGCGGCGATGCACCACCGTGCCGTTGCGTCGGGCGCAGGCGAAATGCACCAGCCCCACAGGCTTGGTGGCGGTGGCGCCGCCGGGGCCGGCAATGCCGGTGACCGATACCGCCAGATCGGCCAGGGAATTGGCGATGCCGCCGGTGGCCATGGCCTCGGCGACCGGGCGGCTGACGGCACCGTCCGATGCGATCAGCGCCGCCGGCACGCCGACCATGGCGGTCTTGGCGTCATTCGAATAGGTCACGAAACCGCGGTCGACCACGTCGGACGATCCGGCAACCGTGGTCAGCGCGCCGGCGATCAGCCCGCCGGTGCAGCTTTCGACCGTGGCGATGCGCAGGCCTTGCGCGCGGGCGCGATCCAGCACGATGCCGGCGGTCTCGATCAGGTCATCGAAGGTCATGGGGGTGCGGGGCCTCCGGCCGGTGGGGATGAGGGTGGCGATGAGGGGCGACGATCACGGATATGATGATCAGGGAGTGTGCACAAGCGGCGACAGGCCCGCGGCGTCGAGGCCGGTGGCGATCAGCCCCAGCACGATCGCTGCATAGACCCCCGCGATCAGGTCGTCGAGGATCACCCCCAGCGCGCCGCGGACATGGCGATCGGCCCAGCCCACGGGAAAGGGCTTGGCGATATCGAAGGTGCGGAAGGCGATGAAGGCCAGGATCCACCACAGCCAGTCGCCCAGCCGGCCCAGCGGGGCCAGCGCCGCCAGAGTGATCCACAATCCGGCCAGTTCGTCGATGACCACCCGGCCGGGATCGTGGATGCCGTCATGGGCCGTGACCATGCGGATCGCCCACCAGCCGACCAGAATCGCCACCAGCGCCCCCAGCAGCAAGGCTTCGGCGCCCCCCGCCCAGGCGACGGGAATGCCCAGGAAGAGGGCTGCGACCGATCCCACCGTTCCCGGTGCGCGGCGGGCGTTGCCGCTGCCCAGCACGGTTGCGATCAGTTCGGCCGGATGATGTCGGGGCAGATGCTCGCGATGCCGGCGGGGGCTCATGGCGTCCGCTCCCAGATGATGGCTCCAGTGCCGGCTTCGGGTAGCAGCACGGTGGCACTGGCCATGGCGGCCAGCCCCTCGCCGCGGCCGGTGAAGCCCAGCTTTTCGGTGGTCGTTGCCTTTACGCCGATGCGTGTCGGCGGCAGGCCGGTCAGGTCGGCCAGACGCGCCCGCATCGCCGCGCGATGCGGGCCGATCTTCGGCCGTTCGCCGATGATGGTGACATCGCAATGCACCAGCCGTCCACCCATCGCCCCCATCAGGGCCAGCGCATGAACCAGAAACCGGTCCGACGATGCCCCCTTCCAGCGCGGATCGCTGGGCGGGAAATGCCGGCCGATATCGTCGGCGGCGATCGCCCCCAGTACCGCGTCGGTCAGGGCATGCAGCGCCACATCCGCATCGGAATGACCGTTCAGGCCGTGGCTGTGCGGCACCGCAACCCCGCACAGCCAGACATGGTTCCCCGGCCCGAAGCCGTGTACGTCGAAGCCGGTGCCGGTTGCCGGCAGCAGGGTTGCGGCCGGGCGGCTGCCGCTGGCCGCCAGCATCTGCCGCGCCCGATCGAAATCACCGGCGGTGGTGATCTTGAAGGCAGTCTCGCTGCCGGCGACCAGCCGGACGGCATGACCTGCGGCCTCCATCACCGCGGCATCATCCGTCAATGCCAGCCCCGCGACCGCGTGATGCGCCGCCAGCAGCAGATCCAGCCGCGCGCCCTGGGGCGTCTGTGCCCGCCACAATCCGTCACGGGCCATGGTGCCGGCAACCAGAGCCGCGCCATCCGCCGCCGCATCGGCGGCGCGCTTCAGCGTGTCGGTCACCGGCAATGCCGGTAATGCCGCCGGAGCATCGCCCAGCGCATCGATCACCCGGTCGATCATCGCCGCCGGCACGAAGGGCCGCGCCGCGTCATGCACCAGCACCAGATCGATACCGCCCGCCGCCGCCAGCGCCTCCAGGCCCAGCCGAACCGATGCCTGGCGCTCAGCGCCGCCGATCACCGCAGGCGCAAGCTTGCCCGACCGTGGGTCCAGGCCATCTGTGGTCAGATCGTACAGCACCTGATCATCGGCGCCGATCACCACCTGGACCCGGTCGATGCGCGGATGGTCCAGGAAGGCCCGCATCGGGTGACACAACACCGCCTGACCATCCAGTGCCTGATACTGTTTGGGAACCGCGGTGCCGAAGCGCCGGCCGCGACCGGCCGCCACGATCAGGACCGCCACCCGGGGCCGCACGGCCGATGCCGGATCGGCCGGGTCTGCATTGGCCGAAGCGGCATCGAACAAGGTGGCGGTCATCGGCGGATCTCCTCGGATGGCGGGCAGGACGCGCGGCGGCAGGCAGGCCCGCGTCCTTCGATACCGGGACAGGACCGGTCATGCAAGCGCGCCTTCAGCGATCGGCAGGCGCGGCCCCGTGGGGCCACGTCCAGTCCTCGACAGCCTGCCTCGCTTACGGGGCTGTGCGGCCAGAGCGCGCGCGACGCTTGCGCGGCGGGGGCCGGCTCAATACACTTCGCCTAAACTTTATGCACCCGGACAGGGCAACTGCCCACCCCATGATCAGGAACCCGATGACCGACCGGATCGCTTCCCCCGGAAATCCCATCGCCGCGCTGCTGTTTCCGGCCGCCGATGCACGACCGCCGGCGCCGGCGCCCGTGCTTCTGGCGCCGATGGCGGGCGTGACCGACCGGCCGTTCCGGGCAATGGTGCGCCGGTTCGGCGCGTCGATGATGGCATCCGAGATGATCGCCGGCGGCACGTTGGTGGAAGGGCGTGCCCGCACGCTGGCCATGATCGACCTCGACGGCGAGCCGGGGCCCATCGCCATTCAGTTGGCCGGCCGCGACCCGGCCGTGATGGCGGAGGCGGCGGCGCGGGCGGTGGAGGCGGGCGCCGCGATCGTGGATATCAATATGGGCTGTCCCGCCAAGAAGGTCACCAGCGGCGCCTGTGGCGCAGCATTGATGCGCGAGCCGGCGCTTGCCGAAACCATTCTGCGCGCGGTGATCGATGCGGCCGGCCCCGTGCCGGTCACCGTGAAGATGCGCCTGGGGTGGGACGAGGGCAGCCTGACGGCCCCGGACCTGGCTGCACGGCTTGAACAGGCCGGCGCGCGGCTGATCACCGTGCATGGCCGCACGCGCGCCCAGCTCTATCGCGGTGCCGCCGATCCGGCCGGCATCGCCGCCGTCCGCCGGCGTGTCCGGATACCGTTGATCGCCAATGGCGACGTGATCTGTACCGCCGATGCCCGGCGGCTGCTGATGCAGACCGGCGCCGACGGCGTGATGGTGGCCCGCGCGACCATGGGCCGGCCCTGGTTGCCGGCGCAGATCATGGCCGGGCTCAGCGGCATGGATGACGATGCGGTGGTGCCCGATACTGCCGGCATCTGGGCCCTGGCCCGTGATCATTTCGACCTGGCGCTGACGCATTATGGAGAACAGAAGGGCCGGCGGGTGATCCGCAAGCATCTCGATGCCTATGCGACATCGGCCGGTGCCGGGCGGATCGTGCGCGATGCCCTGGTCCGAACCGATGATGCCGGCGCCGTGCGCGACCGGCTGGCGGCATTGGCCGACGGACCGGTGGGCCCGGCCGATCTCGCCCGCATGTTTGGAGCGGCCGCATGACCGAGCGCCGTCGGGCTGTCACACCCGCAGATGATCGACCAACCCCCGACCCCGCCGCCATGGCCGCCGCACCCATGGAGACCGCCCGTGACCGCAATGGCCAGGACGGACCGGCGGAGGAGGGCCTGTCCACGCCAGCCGGAGAGGCCGACGGCCTGTCCGCCCCCCCCCGCCAGCGCATGTGGAAAGGTCTGGCCCAGACCATGGCTCTGACCAGTTTCGGCCGGAAGCGCCGGCCATCGAAATCGCCGGTTCCCGGCGATGCCATCCTCGACGCCTTGCCCCATCCGGTTCTGGTGGTGGCGAGTGACGACCGTATCCTTTATGGCAATCCCGCGGCCGAACAGTTTTTCGGCACCGGCATCTCGGTGCTGATCGGATCGGCGCTGACCGAGTTCATCCGCTATGACAGCCCGCTGATGGAACTGATCCGCAAGGGTCTGGCGGAAGGCGTATCGGGCCTGCATGAGTATGACATCGTGATCGACGGGCCGCGCACCGGCAGCCGGCTGGTCGATGTGCAGGTGGCGCCGATCGTCGACGCCAGCACGGCCGGTCCGGCGGTGCTGCTGTCGCTGATCGAACGCTCCATGGCCCACAAGATCGACCGCCAGTTGACCCATCGCGGCGCCGCGCGCTCGATCACCGGCATGGCCATGGCGCTGGCCCACGAGATCAAGAACCCGCTATCGGGTATCCGGGGCGCCGCACAGCTGCTGGAATACAATGTTCCGGAAGGCGACCGGATGCTGACTCAGCTGATCTGCAAGGAAGCCGACCGGATCGTGAACCTGATCGGCCGCATGGAACAGTTCTCGGACGGCCGGCCGATCGAACGCGAACCGGTGAACATCCATGTGGTTCTGGAACATGTCCGCCGGCTGGCGCAGAACGGCTTCGCCAGCCATGTCCGGTTCATCGAGCATTACGACCCGTCCCTGCCGCCGGTGTTCGGCCACCACGACATGCTGGTGCAGATCTTTCTGAATCTGGTGAAGAATGCCGCCGAGGCAGTGCCGGAGGAGGGTGGCGAGATCACCATGACCACCGCCTTCCAGCACGGTCTGCGGGTTCAGGTGCCCGGCACCCGCGAGCGGCTGGACCTGCCGCTGGTGGTGACAGTGCAGGACAATGGCCAGGGCGTCCCCGAAGACATCCGCGCCAACCTGTTCGATCCGTTCGTGACGACAAAGCCCTCGGGCACCGGCCTTGGCCTGTCGCTGGTCGCCAAGGCGGTCAACGATCATGGCGGGGTGATCGAGGTCGACAGCCGCCCCCGGCGCACCGTGTTCAAGGTGATGCTGCCCATGTACAACTCCAAGGCCTGAAGGAACGCAGACGCGATGGAGCCCGCAACCATCCTGGTCGCCGATGACGACCGCAGCATCTGCACCGTTCTGCATCAGGCGCTGAGCCGTGCCGGCCATACGGTCCGCACCACCGGCACCGCCGCATCCTTGTGGCGGATGGTGGAAGACGGCGACGGCGATCTGGTCATCACCGATGTGGTGATGCCCGACGAGAACGCGCTGGACCTGCTGCCGCGCATCAAACGCCTGCGCCCCAATCTGCCGGTTATCGTGATGACCGCGCAGAAGACCCTGTTGACCGCCGTGAAGGCCACTGAACGCGGCGCGTTCGAATATCTGCCCAAGCCTTTCGATCTGAACGAACTTCTGCGGATCGTGCAGCGGGCGCTGAACACCCGGCGTGGCGATGCGCCGCTGCCGGCGCTGGACCCGCGCAGCCAGCCGCAGGCCGATGAGGAAATGCCGCTGGTCGGCCGCTCGCCGTCGATGCAGGAAGTCTATCGGGTCATGGCCCGGATCATGGGCACCGACCTGACGGTGATGATCACCGGCGAAAGCGGCACCGGCAAAGAACTGGTGGCGCGGGCGCTGCATGACTATGGCAAGCGCCGGGGTGGACCCTTCGTCGCCATCAACATGGCGGCGATCCCGCGTGATCTGATCGAGAGTGAGATGTTCGGTCACGAGAAGGGCGCCTTCACCGGTGCCGCCCAGCGCAAGACCGGCCGCTTCGAACAGGCCCAGGGCGGCACGCTGTTCCTGGACGAGATCGGCGACATGCCGCTGGATGCGCAGACCCGGCTGTTGCGCGTGCTGCAGGAAGGCGAGTTCACCACCGTCGGCGGCCGCACGCCGATCCGGGCCGATGTGCGGATCATCGCCGCCACCCATCGCGATCTGCGCCAGCTGATCCAGCAGGGGCTGTTCCGCGAGGATCTGTTTTATCGCCTGAACGTGGTGCCGGTGCGTCTGCCCCCGTTGCGGGAACGGCGCGAGGACATCGCCGACCTCGCCCGCCATTTCCTGAAGCTGGCCTGCGACCAGGGACTGCCGCTGAAGAGCCTGTCCGCCGATGCAGTCGAGGTTTTGAGCGCCTATCACTGGCCGGGCAATGTCCGCGAGCTGGAAAACCTGATGCGGCGTCTGGCGGCGCTGTCGGCGGAAGACGTGATCTATCGCCCCGATATCGAAGGCGAATTCGCCGAGCCGCTGCCGGCCGACGACGATCGCCGTCGGGGCGGCAGCCTGGGCGAGGCGATCGATTTCCATCTGGCGGAGTATTTCGATGCCCATGACGACGGTCTGCCACCCGCGGGGCTGTATGACCGCATCCTGCGCGAGGTCGAGCGGCCGCTGATCGAACGCACCCTGGTCGCCACCCGCGGCAATCAGATCAAGGCGGCGCAGGTGCTGGGCCTGAACCGCAACACGCTGCGCAAGAAGATCCGCGATCTGGCGATCGAGGTGACCCGCGGGGGCGAGCCAACCCGTATCGGTGGTGGTCCGTCCGGCCGATGAGCGATACCGACCGGCCAGAACCGCACCAGACAGGTCCGGAGGATCAACGACCGGACGGCGCCGCACGTCCGGTATCGCCGCCGTCATCGACTATGCGCAGCAAGGCCGATGACGCGCGCCGCGAACGCTATGCCGGTCGTATCGCCGGCAGTTTCGGCCGACGGATGACCGTGCTGTTCGCCCGTATCCGACCGGGGCGGATCTTCACCATCGCGCTGCTGGTCGCGGCACTGGCATCGGGCGTCGCGACCTATCTGGCATTGACCGGGCTGTCGTTCTTCGGCGGCAACTGGGGCAGCGAGGCCCGTGCCGATGCCAGCACGGTATTCATTCTGCTGAATGTCGATCTGGCATTGCTGCTGCTGCTGGTGGGTGTGCTGGCCCATGGGCTGATCCGACTGTGGCTGCAACGCCGCCGGCGATCGGCGGGATCACGGCTGCAATTGCGGCTGGTGACGCTGTTCGCCTTGGTGGCCGCGCTACCGGCGATCGTGGTGATGGTGTTCTCGGCGCTGTTCTTCGATTTCGGCATCCAGACCTGGTTCAACGAACGGGTGCGCACCGCGCTGAACCAGTCCAATGCCGTGGCGCGCGCCTATCTGCTTGAACATCAGCGCACGATCCGCGCCGATGTCATTGCCATGGCGGCCGATATCGATCGCGAGGCCCTGACCACCTTCGATGCATCAGGGCGGCTGCAACGGCTGCTGGAAATCCAGGCGGCGCTGCGCAATCTGCCGGAGGCCATGGTGTTTCGGGGTGATGGCCGCATCCTGGCCCGCAGTGAATTGAGCTTCAGCCTGGAATTCGCCACCGTGCCCCAGCCGCTGCTGGATCAGGCGCGGCGTGGCGATGTGGTGCTGCTGACCGATCGTCAGGACGACCGGGTGCGGGCGCTGATCCAGGTGCAGAGCCTGGGCGATGTCTTCCTGTATGTCGGCCGCTTCGTCGACAGTGCCGTGCTCGACCACATGGAGCAGGTCAACCGCGCGGTCAGCCAGTATGACGAGGCCGAAAGCCGCAGGTCCGGCATTCAGCTGACCTTCACCGGCCTGTTCGTGCTGATCGCGCTGGTTCTGCTGCTGGCGGCGGTGTGGATCGGCTTTCTGGTCGCCCGTTCGATCGCGCGGCCGATGAGCCAGCTGGTCGGTGCCGCCGAACGCGTGCGCAGCGGCGACCTGCGCGCCCAGGTGCCTGAGGGCCGCGAGGACGACGAGGTCGGCATCCTGGCCCGTGCCTTCAACCGTATGACCCGTCAGTTGGCCGCCCAGCGCGAGGCTCTGCTGGCGGCCAACCGCCAGATCGACACCCGGCGCCGGTTCACCGAGAAGGTGCTGGAAGGGGTGTCGGCGGGGGTGATCGGCCTGGATGCCGATCATCGGGTCAATCTGGCCAACCGGTCGGCGCTGTCGCTGCTTGGCCTCGATTTCGATCAGGCGGTCGACCGGCCGATGGTGGACCTGCTGCCGGCGCTGGAACCGCTGCTGGCGCGGCTGGTCGACCGCCCGGATCGGGTGGTTCAGGCGCAGATCGAAGCCGACCCGGGCGGGCGCCATCGCAATCTGATGGTGCGTCTGGCCGCCGATATCATCTCGACCCGCGACAGCGGGCCGGCCGCCCCGGTCGGCGTGGTCATCACCTTCGACGACATCACCGATCTGATGGTGGCGCAACGCACCGCCGCCTGGTCGGACGTGGCGCGCCGTATCGCTCACGAGATCAAGAACCCGCTGACCCCCATCCAACTGTCGGCCGAACGCCTGAAACGCCGCTACCTGAAAGAGATCACCTCCGATCCCGATACCTTTGTCGCCTGCACTGATACCATCATCCGTCAGGTCGGCGATATCGGCCGCATGGTGAACGAGTTCTCGTCCTTCGCCCGTATGCCCCAGCCGGTGATGACCGACGTCGATCTGGGACCGCTGGTGCGTGAATCTGTGATCACTCAACGCCTTGGCCGCCCCGAACTGGGATTCGAATTCACCCGCCCGGACGTGCCTGTCCTGGTGCGGGCAGACAGCCGGCTGTTGGGACAGGCCCTCACCAATCTTCTGGTGAATGCCGGACAGGCCGTTGATACCATTGCCGAAGCCGAAGGTGTGCCGGCGCGTGATCTGCCCCCGGAGCGGCGGCGCATCGTCGTCGCCATCGAGGCCCGCGACCGGCTGGCACAGATCACCGTCACCGATGCCGGGCGCGGTCTGCCCGAGAGCTTGAAGGGCAGGCTGACTGAGCCCTATGTCACAACGAAGGCCAAGGGAACGGGTTTGGGCCTCGCCATCGTGCGCAAGATCATGGAAGATCACGGCGGCCGCGTGTCGATCGACGACAGGCGGGACAGCGACGGACGCATTCTCGGCGCCGTCGCCACGCTTGAACTGCCTCTGGCTGCCCCGGTCTCCGTCGCCGGTGCGGTTACCCCTGAAATCCGGCCGACCCCGCCAAGCCAAGACGGTCCTATCAGCGAACCTGGTTCTACAAGGCCCTGACGCGATGCCATCGGACATTCTGATCGTCGATGACGAGGACGACATCCGGCACCTCGTCGCCGAACTGCTCCGTGATGAGGGCTATACCGCCCGCACCGCGCGCAACAGCGACGAGGCGCTGGGGGAAGTTGCCGCCCGTCTCCCCGATATGGTGCTGCTCGACATCTGGCTCGACGGCAGCCGGCTCGACGGCATGGAGATTCTGGCCGAGATCGTGCGCGAGCATCCCGGCCTGCCGGTGGTGATGTTCAGCGGCCACGGCACCATCGAGACCGCGGTGACGGCGATCCGCGACGGTGCCTATGATTTCATCGAGAAGCCGTTCAAATCGGACCGGCTGCTGCTGGTGGTCCGCAATGCGATCGAACAGGCGAAGCTGCGCCGCGAGATCGCCGACCTGAAGAAGCGCGCCGGTATCGATGCCGAACTGATCGGCGGATCGGCGGCGATCAGGCAGCTGCGCCACACGATCGAGCGGGTGGCGCCGACGAACAGCCGCGTGCTGGTCACCGGCCCCGCCGGTGCCGGCAAGGAAGTGGCGGCGCGGCGCGTACACATGCAGTCGAAGCGCGCAGAGGCGCCGTTCGTGGTGCTGAACTGCGCGATCATGACCCCCGACCGGGTCGAGGCCGAGCTGTTCGGCGCCGAACCCGGCGCGCTGGGCCCAGAGACGCCACGCAAGCTGGGCCTGTTCGAACAGGCCCATTCGGGCACGTTGTTCCTGGACGAAGTGTCGGACCTGCCGCTCGAAACCCAGGGCAAGGTGGTGCGGGCGCTGCACGAACAGCGTTTCACCCGTCTTGGCGGCGAACGGCCGATCGAGGTGGATGTGCGTGTGGTGGCGGCGACCAACCGCGACCTCGGCACCGAGATCCAGGCCGGACGGTTCCGCGAGGATCTGTTCTATCGCCTGAACGTGGTGCCGTTGCGCGTGCCCAGCCTGAAGGAACGCCGCGACGACATCCCGGATCTGGCGCGCCATTTCATGGTGCGGGCGGCCGGGCTGTCGGGTCTGCCGGCGCGCAGTCTGGGCGCCGATGCGCTGGCCGTGCTTCAGGCCGGCGAGTGGCCGGGCAATGTCAGGCAGTTGCGCAATGTCATCGAATGGCTGCTGATCATGGCACCGGGCGACGTCCAGGCCGAGATCCGGGCCGAAATGCTGCCGCCGGAACTGGGGGCAGGGGCGCCGGCCCTGGTCAATCCGTCGGAAGATGGCGAGATCATGGGCCTGCCGCTGCGCGATGCGCGCGAGGTGTTCGAGCGCAACTATCTGAAGGCACAGGTGGCGCGGTTCAACGGCAATGTGTCGCGCACGGCAAGCTTCGTCGGCATGGAACGTTCGGCCCTGCACCGCAAGCTCAAGAGCCTCGGCATCAACACCTCGTCGTAAATCCCTGTCCTGATCACAGGGTGCGGCCCCCGGAAGGCAGGCGTACATGAAGGTCATCATCTGCGGTGCCGGCCAGGTGGGCTATAACATCGCCCGGTCGCTCGCCCGTGAAGACAATGACATCACGGTCATCGACCAGTCGGAAGATCTGATCCGGAAGCTGTCGGAGAGCCTGGATATCAAGGGGCTGATCGGCTATGCCTCGCATCCGGACGTGCTGGAACAGGCCGGCGCCGCCGATGCCGACATGCTGATCGCGGTGACCGCGTCGGACGAGGTGAACATGGTCGCCTGTCAGGTGGCCCATGCCCTGTTCAACGTGCCGACCAAGATCGCGCGCGTGCGTCATCAGGGCTATCTGCAGCCGATGTGGGCCGACCTGTTCAGCCGCGAGAACCTGCCGATCGACGTGATCATCTCGCCGGAGCTGGAGGTCGCGCGCGCCATCGGCCGGCGGCTGAAGGTGCCGGGTGCCACCGACGTCATCCCATTTGCCGGCGACCGGGTCTATCTGGTCAGCCTGAAGGCCGATGCGGCCTGTCCGGTGGTCAACACGCCGCTGGCGCAGTTGACCGAGCTGTTTCCCGACCTGACCTTGCGTATCGTCGCCATCATCCGCGGCGACCGGATGATGGTGCCGACCCCGCGTGACCAGATCCTGCCCGGCGACCAGATCTATTTCGTCGCCGACCGCGAGCACGTGCCGCGGGCGATGGCGATCTTCGGCTTCGAGGAGCGCGAGGCCCGGCGGATCGTCGTGGTCGGTGGCGGCAATATCGGCCTGTTCCTGACCGTGCAGTTGGAAAAGCTGCAACCACGGCTGAACATCAAGCTGATCGAAGCCGATCGCCACCGCGCCGAGCGCATTGCCGACCGGCTGAGCCATTCGCTGGTGCTGTCGGGCAGCGGGCTGGATCCCGACCTGTTGGGTGACGCCAATATCAGCCATGCCGAAACCATCGTCACCGTCACCAATGACGATGAGTCCAACATCCTGTCGGCGCTGCTGGCCAAGCGGCTGGGCTGCAAACGGGCGATGGCGCTGGTCAACAACCCGACCTATCCGCCGCTGATCAGTTCTCTGGGTGTGGATGTGGTGATCAACCCGCGGGCCGTGACCGTCTCACGCATCCTGCAGCATGTCCGGCGCGGCCGCATTCATGCGGTCTACAGCCTGCATGATGGCGGCGGCGAGATCATTGAGGCGGATGCGCTGGAGACCTCGCCGCTGGTCGGCCGGCCGCTGCGCGACACCGCGCTGCCCCCGGGCGTGATCATCGGTGCCGTGGTTCGCGACGGCAAGGTGATGGCGCCGGATGGCGACACCATCATCAAGGTGCGCGACCGCATCGTGCTGTTCGCCCTGGCCGACAGCATCCGCAAGGTGGAGAAGCTGTTCTCGGTGCGGTTGGAATTCTTCTGAGCCCGGCCGGGCCGCCCGGACCCAGGCCCCCAATGCCATGAACCGACATCAGGAGCATCGCGCATGACCGCGATCGACGACGCCACGGCCTTCGCCCGGCTGCCGCTGCCGGCTGCCGTGCTGTTCGACTGGGATCACACCCTGGTCGACGCCTGGGGCGCGATTCTGGCGGCCTATAACGACGTGATGATCGCCTTTGGTCAGCCACCGGTGCTGACGCCGGAAGAGGGCCGGCTGCGCATCCGACGGTCGATGCGCGACACCTTTCCCGATCTGTTCGGCGATCGCTGGCAGGAAGCGGCCTTGTATTTCAAATCGGCCTATGCCGCGCGCCATCTGGATCTGCTGACCGCCATGGACGGTGCCGCCGATCTGCTGGACCTGCTGGCACGGGCCGGGGTGCCGGTCGGCGTGGTCAGCAACAAGCAGGGGCCATTCCTGCGTGCGGAAGCCGGGCATCTGGGCTGGACCAGCCGCTTCACGGCACTGGTGGGGGCGGGCGATGCCGCGCGGGACAAGCCCGATGCGGCACCGGTTGCCATGGCCCTGGCGCCGATGGCGGTCGCGGCCGGGCCGGATGTGTGGTTCGTGGGCGATGCGCTGGTGGATATGGACTGTGCCACGGCCGCCGGCTGCACCGGCATTCTGCTGGTCCATGATGGCGCGAGCCTCGATGACGGGGCGCTTGCCCGCGCATCGATCAGGGTTGTCGATTGCCGCCACCTGCATGACCTTGTAACTTCGGCGATGGGTCTTACCTGATCGGTCGGTCCGATATGGCAAGGCCCGGGCCGGCGTGTGATGGCACGCGGTAACTGGACGGGGGACGTCCGGCACCGGCTCGACAAAGATCCCGGCTAAGGCCCAGAAAGCGGCCGCGGCGGCCGGGAGATAGATCAAACTCGCCGCATGATAACAAGAAGGGGTGCCTCCATGGCGTCTGAGAAGAACCAGAATCTCCAGGATGTGTTTCTGAATTACATCCGGAAGAACAAGACTCCCGTGACCGTCTTCCTGGTCAATGGTGTCAAGCTTCAGGGTGTTGTGACCTGGTTCGACAACTTCTCCGTGCTTTTGCGGAGGGACGGGCACAGTCAGCTCGTCTATAAGCATGCGATCTCGACCGTGATGCCGACTGTACCGGTGCAGTTGTTCGACCCCCAGGCCCAGGGCGAACGTGACAAGGAGCACGGGGACCACTGACCCGGCCGCAGACAGCGCCACCGTTGCTGGCGGCGGTGGCGCCCTCCGGCTGGTCGACCAATATCTAACAGACTGGGGCCGCCGCGGTATCGCTGGCGGCCTTTCCTGATGACATCGACGTCTGATGACATCAACCTTGAGCGACGTTCTGTCGCGATCACGCCTTGCGCATGGCGCATGAAGGAGCGGCTTGTCCGACGATCAGATCAAATTGAGAACCGGTGACGACGGTATGGGCGATGGACCGGCCCGGGCACTGGTGCTCCAACCGGACATCAAGCAACAACGCCGCAGCCGTGGCCCGGCGCCGGCTGCCGCTCTGGTGGATGACGATCCCGACGCGATCCGCGGCATGCGTGCGCGACTGGACGAGGGCATGGCCCTGACCACGGCCCTTGGGCTTGAGGTCGCCGAGGGCGTCGTGGTGTCGGTGGCGCGGGCGCGCCCGGCCACCTTGTTCGGCTCCGGTAAGGTCGACGAGATCAAGGCACAGCTTGAGGCCGCCCCGGTCGATCTGGTGGTGATCAACCGGCCGCTGACACCGATCCAGCAGCGCAATCTTGAAAAGGCCTGGAACGTCAAGGTCATCGACCGGATCTGGCTGATCCTGGAAATCTTCGCCGATCGGGCACGGACCCGGGAAGGCCGGCTTCAGGTGGAGCTGGCGCGGCTCGGATATCAGCGCAGCCGTCTGGTGCGCAGCTGGACCCATCTTGAACGCCAGCGCGGTGGCCGCGGCTTCCTGGCCGGCCCCGGTGAAAGCCAGATCGAGACCGACCGCCGGATCATCGACGACAAGGTCGCGAAGCTGAAGCTGCAACTGATCGAGGTGGTCCGTACCCGTGAACTGCACCGAAAGAACCGCCGTGAGGTGCCCTATCCGGTGGTGGCGCTGGTCGGTTATACCAATGCCGGCAAGTCGACCCTGTTCAACCGGGTGACCGGTGCGGCGGTGGTCGCCAAGGATATGCTGTTCGCGACCCTGGATCCGACCATGCGGGCCCTGGAACTGCCCTCAGGCCGCAGGATCATCCTGTCCGACACGGTGGGCTTCGTATCCGAATTGCCGACCGGCCTGATCGCCGCCTTCCGCGCGACGCTGGAAGAGGTGAAGGAAGCGGCGCTGATCATCCATGTCCGCGACATCGCCGACCCCGATACCGCGGCCCAGCGCCGCGACGTGCTTCAGGTGCTGGGCGAGCTGGGCCTGGGACATCGCCTGCCGCATGACGTTCTGGAATTCCGCAACAAGCTGGACCTGCTCGATGGCGATGCACGCGATCAGGTTCTGAACGAAGCGGCGCGTGCCGACGACGCGGTCGCAGGATCGTCGATGACCGGCGAGGGGCTCGACGGGCTGCTGCGCGCCATCGATGCAAGGCTCGCGGTCGGCGACGAACTGGCCGATTTCGACGTGCCGCACAGCGATGGCCAGGCGCTGGCCTGGCTCTATGCCCATGGCGAAGTGGCGGCACGCGCGGATGACGAGGCGGCAGCCCATGTCTCGGTCCGCCTGAAACCCCAGGACATCTCCCGCTTTCAGGCCCGCTGGCCCCATCTTTCCGCGCCGGATTCCGACACATGATTTTTTTCGGCCGGCCGGTGATTTTTTTCGGCCGGCCGTCCTTGAACGAATTGCTAGCACTCTTACCTGAGGAGTGCTAAACAGCCCGCGTGATGCTGGCGATAACCGCATCCCCGCGGGCCGGCACATCCTCAGAGAACCGCTCAGACTGGAGAGATTACCCATGGCGATTCGTCCGCTGCATGATCGCGTCGTTGTGCGCCCGATCGAGCAGGAGCAGAAGACGGCCGGCGGCATCATTATCCCCGACACCGCCAAGGAGAAGCCGCAGCAGGGCGAAGTTGTTGCGGTGGGCAATGGCACCCGCGGCGACGACGGCAAGCTGGTGGCGCTCGACGTGAAGGTCGGCGATCGCGTGCTTTACGGCAAGTGGTCGGGCACCGAGGTGAAGGTCGATGGCCAGGACGTTCTGATCCTGAAGGAGCAGGACATTTTCGGCGTGATCGAGGGCTGATCCCTCTCAACGGCCGCATCTCTGGCCCCGGGTGACCGGGGCCAATGACGATCTTCAGGGATGCCGCGCCCATACGGGTGCGCCCCTGTCACAATTCGAGCTTTCGAGGAACGAACATGGCTGCCAAGGAAATCAAGTTTGGTAATGACGCCCGCGTCAAGATTCAGCGCGGTGTCGACGCCCTTGCCAATGCCGTGAAGGTGACGCTGGGCCCCAAGGGCCGCAACGTCGTGATCGAGAAGTCCTTCGGTGCGCCACGCATCACCAAGGACGGCGTCTCGGTCGCCAAGGAAATCGAGCTGTCGGACAAGTTCGAGAACATGGGCGCCCAGCTCGTTCGCGAAGTTGCCTCGCGCACGGCCGACAATGCCGGTGACGGCACCACCACCGCCACCGTCCTCGCCCAGGCGATCTTCAACGAGGGCCTCAAGTCGGTTGCCGCCGGCATGAACCCGATGGATCTGAAGCGCGGCATCGATCAGGCGGTGATCAAGGTCGTCGAGACCCTGAAGACCCGGTCGAGCCCGATCAACACCTCGGACGAGATTTCGCAGGTCGGCACGATTTCGGCCAATGGCGAGCGTGAGATCGGCGAGATGATCGCCGAGGCCATGCAGAAGGTTGGCAAGGAAGGCGTCATCACGGTCGAGGAGGCGAAGAGCCTGCTGACCGAGCTGGACGTGGTCGAGGGCATGCAGTTCGATCGCGGCTATGTCTCGCCGTATTTCGTCACCAATGCCGAGAAGATGGAAGCCGAGCTTGAGAGCCCGCTGATCCTTCTCTACGAGAAGAAGCTGTCGAGCCTCCAGCCGATGCTGCCGGTGCTTGAGTCGGTGGTTCAGCAGAACCGCCCGCTGCTGATCATCGCCGAGGACGTCGAAGGCGAGGCCATGGCCACCTTGGTGGTCAACAAGCTGCGCGGCGGCCTGCGCGTCGCGGCCGTCAAGGCCCCCGGCTTCGGCGATCGCCGCAAGGCCATGCTGCAGGACATCGCGATCCTGACCGGCGGCCAGGTGATCTCGGAAGATCTGGGCATCAAGCTTGAGACTGTCACCATCGACATGCTCGGCACCGCCAAGATGGTCCGCATCACCAAGGACGACACCACCATCGTCGACGGTGCGGGCGAGAAGGACGAGATCCAGGGCCGCGTGGCGCAGATCAAGGCGCAGATCGAGGAGACCACCTCGGACTACGACCGTGAGAAGCTCCAGGAGCGTCTGGCGAAGCTGGCCGGCGGCGTCGCGGTGATCCGCGTCGGTGGCGCCAGCGAGACCGAGGTGAAGGAGCGCAAGGACCGCGTCGACGACGCGCTGCATGCAACCCGCGCCGCGGTCGAAGAGGGCATCGTTCCCGGCGGCGGTACCGCGCTGCTGTATGCCATCTCGGCGCTCGAAGGCCTGGCTGGCGCCAATGCCGACCAGACCACCGGCATCGACATCGTCCGCCGTGCGCTGAGCCGTCCGGTTCGCCAGATCGCCGACAATGCCGGCGTCGATGGCGCGGTGATCGCCGGCAAGCTGCTGGAGAGCACCGACACCAACTGGGGCTTCGACGCCCAGAAGGGCGAGTATACCGACCTGGTGAAGGCCGGCATCATCGACCCGGTGAAGGTTGTCCGCAGCGCCCTGCAGGACGCTGCATCGGTTGTCGGTCTGCTGATCACCACCGAGGCGATGATCGCCGAGAAGCCCGAGAAGAAGGACTCCGCTCCGGCCGGTGGCATGGGCGGCATGGGTGGCATGGGCGGCATGGATTTCTGATCCAGCCAAACCCGGTCCACCCTGGCCGGAGCCTTCTGGTTCCGGGCAGGATACAAGATCAGGCTGCGGTCCCGGAAACGGGGCCGCAGCCTTTTCTTTTTCAGGTGCGAGCGACCATCTGCCATGCCAACGGTTCGTCGCTCCGCCGCATGCCCACGAAAAATGTCCGCCCGGCACATGCCGGGCGGACGTCTCTTCAGATGATCGTTGCCTGATGCGTCAGCCGCGCTTGATCGCGAAATTGTTGAACGCCTGCATCACCGGCATCAGTTCCAGCGTGTTGACATTCACATGCCGCGGCATCTTGGTCACCCAATGGATGACGCCGGCAATGTCGTCGGCGCTCATCGGGGTCATGCCCTCATAGACCTTCGAGGCACGGCTGTCGTCGCCCGAAAACCGCACCAGACTGAATTCGGTTTCCGCCATGCCCGGCTCGATGCAGGTGACGCGGACGTTGGAGCCCAGAAGGTCGGCGCGCAGGTTAAGCGAGAACTGATGCACGAAGGCCTTGGTGCCGCCATAGACATTGCCGCCCGGATAGGGATAGGTGCCGGCGACCGAGCCCAGATTGATGATGTGGCCGCGATCGCGCGCCACCATGCCCAGCAGCACCGCGCGGGCCATGTAGGTGACGCCCTTGATGTTGGTGTCGATCATGGTGTCCCAGTCGTCCAGATCCGCCGACTGGGCCGGGTTGAGGCCGCGGGCGAGACCGGCATTGTTGATCAGGACGTCGACGGCATCGAACGGTGCGGGCAGGGCGGCGATTGCGGTTTCCACCGCCGCACGGTCGCGGACGTCGAGGGTGACGACGTGAACCTCGCCGCCAAGCTCGGCCTTCAGCGCCTCAAGCCGCTCGGTCCGCCGCCCGATCAGGACGAGGCGATCGCCCGATGCCGCATAGGCGCGGGCGAGGGCGGCACCGAAGCCGGCAGTGGCGCCGGTGATCAGTACGGTCAGACGGTCGGTCATCAAGAAATCTCCCTGGGGGATCTGGTCGGGTGGGTGATGGTCGGGTGGTCAGGTGGCGGCATTGGTGCGAGCCTTTGCCATCTGCCACAAAGCCTCCAGCCGATCGGCATCGACTGGGGCGGATCGTTCTTGCGGATCAAGCTGTTGCTCGACAGACCGGAATCGACGCTCGAACTTGGCATTGGCCAGTCGGAGCGCATCTTCGGCATCCATGTCGAGCTTGCGGGCGAGCTGGGCGACGGTGAACAGCAGGTCGCCGACCTCTTCGCGCATCGCATCGGTCGGGCCGGCAGCCATCGCTTCGCGCAGTTCCGCGGCCTCTTCCTCGACCTTGTCGAGAATGCCGCCGGCATCGGGCCAGTCGAAGCCGATCCGGCCGGCACGCTTGCCGAGTTTGGTGGCTCGCATCAAGGCGGGCAGGGCGCGGCCGACATCGTCCATCAGGCTGGCCGGCTCTGTGGCGACGCCCTTGGCGGCGCGTTCTTCGGCCTTGATATCTTCCCAGCGCCGCTTCACCTGCGGAATGCCGGCTGCATCCGGCGCGGCATCATCGGCAAACACATGCGGATGCCGGCGGATCATCTTGGTGACGATCGCCTCGACCACGTCGGGGAATGCAAAAGCGCCGGCCTCTTCGGCCATGCGCGCGTGGAACACCACCTGAAGCAGCAGGTCGCCAAGTTCGTCGGCGAGATCGGCCATGGCGCCCCGGTCGATGGCGTCGGCGACCTCGTATGCCTCTTCGATGGTATAGGGCGCGATGGTCGAGAAATCCTGCGCCAGATCCCATGGGCATCCGGTGTTCGGATCGCGCAGCCGCGCCATTACCGCGATCAGGGCATCGATCTGGCGGCGGTTGCGGAGGAATGCGGCATCATCGGTCATGACGGGCAGGGCCTTAGGCCTTGAGCGGGTGAGGTCGGAGCGCGGGCGGCCTGGCCCCGGACGGGCACCATCCTCCGGCGCTCCTTTCTACCGCTCCCTCGCCGACCGGTCCATGATGAACCACCTCTGGCCCATGGTGTGGACCGGACGTGGCCCGGTAGATCGATGGATCAGGCCGCGTTGGCGGCGTGATCCCGCAGCTCGGCCACGATGCCGTATGAGCGCTGGCGCGCGGCCTGATCATAGACGGCGGCGTTGATCATGACTTCATTGGCGCCGGTGGCGTCCAGCAGGTGTTCCAGCCCGGCGGCCACCGTCTCACGGCCACCAATGACCGAGGCGCCGAGGAAACTGGCCACAGCCTCGGCCTCACGGGCTGTCCACAGTGCATCCATGCTGTCGACAGGCGGCTGCATCGGCTTCATATCATTGCGGATCAGGTTCAGAATATGCTGCTTGGCCGATGTCGAGAGATAGTCGGCCTCGGCATCGGTTTCGGCGGCGATGACATTGGTGCCGATCATCGCGTATGGCGCGTCCAGCACCTCCGATGGCTCGAAAACGTGACGATAGATCGCCAGGGCCTGCATCATATAGCGTGGCGCGAACTGGCCGGCGAAGGCAAATGGCAGACCAAGACGGCCGGCAAGTTCGGCGCTATAGCCGCTGGAGCCCAGCAGCCAGATCGGCACATTGGTGCCTTCGCCCGGAATCGCGCGCACGGCGTAAGGCGAGGGTGCCTCCGGCGTGCGGAGGTAATTGCGCAGCTCTGCCAGCAGCGGCTGGAAATCGTCGCCCTGAGCGGTCAGGTCACGGCGCAGCGCCCGTGCGGTCATGCCGTCGGTACCCGGCGCCCGGCCAAGCCCCAGATCGATGCGGCCGGGATACAGCGTCTCAAGCGTGCCGAACTGCTCGGCCACGATCAGCGGCGCGTGGTTCGGCAGCATGATGCCACCAGATCCGACTCGGATCGTCGACGTGCCGCCGGCAATATAACCGATCAGCACCGCGGTCGCCGAACTGGCGACACCGGGAATGTTGTGGTGCTCAGCAAGCCAATAGCGGGTGTAACCCAGCCGCTCGACATGGCGGGCCAGCGCCAGGCTGTCGGTGAAGGACTGGGCGATGGTCTGTCCGGCCCGGATCGGCGACAGGTCCAGGACGGAAATCGGGGTTTGGGCAAGCAGGCTCATGAGATCGACTGGCTCCGTATCGGGGCGACCTTGTACAGGCCCCATATATAAGACCGATCCGGTCGGGATTGCACCATCCCGCCGTAATGATTTTCAATCGGTAAATCGCATAAGCTATATTATGGAAAATAAGGTTTGGCTCGATATCCAGGACATTCCGTCTTTCCAGTGGCTTCGCAGAGATATGTCATGTCGTCCAACCACAGGCCCTTTGCCATCCATCGGTATATCTTCATGGATACGGCTGCATGGTGCGGTGATATCGGCACTCCCTGGAATGGTCGCGACGCCGACGCCGGACAGGCCGTTGGCCTCTTCCTGACTGAACTGACTGGCCTGCCCTTCCCGGGCTCGCGAGACTTCAGCACCAGCAGGCATTGCATAAAAAAAGCCGGGGAACGGTCTTCGAACCGTTCCCCGGGAGATAGTCACGTCCGCATCGGCGACCGATCCGGGGGCAGCCGGATCGGATGGGCAGGCCTTCGGAGGTCAGGGCGGACCGCCGAAGGCACGACCGGCAAGCGGGCAAAGGTCGATGCTTGGCCGGTCGGTGGTCGATGGTCGGCATCATCGTGCCGGCCATCGAACCTGGTGTGGCTGCCCCGGGGCATAATAGCGATCAGCGCTCGGGGTGGCCGAAATTCCGGTCTCGTCAGAACAGCTCTTCGTCGCCACCGAAGAAGCCGCCGTCATCCGCCGCCATGTCGGCGGCGGGATCCATCTCTTCAGGCATCGGCTCTTCCGGTGCGGCCGCCATGGCCTCATCGGGGCTGAGCATGCCGGCGATCATGTTGCCGAGCACGACACCGCCCGCAACACCCATAGCGGTCTGTGCGGCACCGGCCAGAAAGCCACCGCCACGGCGGTGCTGCTGAGCCTGCGCGCCCCAGGGAGCGCCGCCCGGCTGCTGCTGTTGATATCCCGGCGCCCCGCCCGGCTGCTGCTGGCCATAGCCGGCAGCCGCGCGTGGCTGCGGTGCCGGCTGCGGTCCGCGGTTGCCGCCACCGAACAGGCTGGACAGAAACCCGCCGCTGGCCGGCCGCGATGCCAGCGTCTGTTCAAGCTCTTGAATCCGCTGCTGGGCTGCGTTCAGCGCATGTTCCTGAACCACGATGGTCTGCGCCATGTAATAGGGCGCCGCCGGGTGGCTCGATACCTGCTGGCGGATCACCGCGTCGGCCTCGGCATCACGCGGGCCGGCATTCTGCTCGACCTGTCCCAGCCTGGCGAAAAGGTCGTCGATGGCTTTGCGGTCCTGAGCGTCCATGACGTCAATGGTTCCCTGATGAAGAGAGACTTGGATGGTTGTTGCGGGTGGAAGGTGCCGCCCCCTGCCCCTGCATGGCGCAGAGGCAGGGGCGGACGATCGTTGGATCATTCCTCGCGCTGGCCGGTCAGGCTCAGCAGAAGCTGGAACAGGTTGACGAAGTTGAGATACAGCGAGAACGCCCCGAACACGGCCAGCTTCTGGGTCGATTCCGCGTCCCAGTTTTCCGAGTACTGTTCCTTGATCGACTGGGTGTCCCAGGCGGTCAGACCGACGAAGACCAGCACACCGATCACGGAGACCGCGAACTGAAGCATGGTCGAGCCGACGAAAATGTTGACCAGGCTGGCGATCACCACACCGATCAGGCCCATGATCAGGAACGAGCCGAACTTCGACAGGTCACGCTTGGTGGTATAGCCATACAGGCTGGTGGCACCGAACATGGCAGCGGCGATGAAGAAGGTGCGCGCGATGCTGGCCCCGGTGAACACCAGGAAGATCGACGACAGCGACAGACCCATCACCGCACAGAAGGCCCAGAACGCCATCTGGGCGCCGGCGGCCGACATCTTGTGCATGCGGAACGAGAACACCAGCACGAAGGCCAGCGGCGCCAGCATCACCACCCATTTGAGCGGGGTGCTGAAGATCGGCACATACAAGGCCGGCGTGGTGCCGACCAGGAAGGCGACGATGCCGGTCAGGACCAGGCCCAGGCCCATATAGTTATAGACCCGGAGCATGTGCCGCCGGAGGCCCTCGTCGTAAACGGCGCCGCGGGTCTGGCCCTGGACGGCTTCGCGGGCGAAGGGAGGCAGGTTCATATGCGTTCAGTCCCCGTTGCAGGACCGCTTTCAGGGCCATGCCCGCCATGATGGCGGGCACATGACACCTGTGGGTCCGGATCGTTTGTGGTCGTCTTTGAAGGGCAGGACGCCCGGCGCCGGCCGCCCTGCCCTTCGCCATGTTCTCAGTACAGACTGCGGGCTAGGCGGTCCGCAGCCGCCCCCAGATCCCGCAGATCGGCGGCACTGGCGGTCAGCACATAAGCCTGATCGCCGATCTGCCAGAAGGCGGCAGTGGCGGCATCGGCCTTCACTTCCTGCGGCCAGGAGACGGCGAAATCGTCGACCCTGACCGCGAACAACGACATCCGGCCCAGCTTGCGATCATCCAGGGTCAATTCGACGCTGGGGCCATCGCCAGCCGGGAAAACCTGCACATCCACCACCTGCCAGTCAGCGGGAAGCTGCGGCAGCGCGATCCGGGTCACGGCGCGGATCTCGTCGGCATCAAGATGCGCCGCCACCACCGCCGAACTCATCGACTGACGCAGCAGGGCCACCTGATGGGCAACCAGCGCCTCATCGACGAAAGCCGGCGGAGTCGGCGCCGCCTCGCTGGTGGAAATGCCGCCGAACTGGCCATGGGCCGCCCAGCCGATCGACAGCAGAGCCACGATGGCGGCAGCGCGCTGGAAACGGCGGGCAACGCCGGTGAAGGCGAGGCCACGCTCCAGTCGTCGGCCGGCTTCCAGCAGCCGCGGCGTAGACCGGCCGGACGGGGCCGCGAAGGCAATCCGCAGGGCATCGCGGGTGCGCAGATCGGCCATCACCTGGGCAGCAACATCCGGATGGCGGGACAGATAATCCTCCACGTCCATCCGCCGTGCGATGTCTAACTGGCCGTCGACATAGGCGTGCAGGTCGAAATCGGGGATGCGTTCAGTTGGCACGGTCATCCGATCCTCCCACCACACGCAGATGCGGTATCACATCGCCGGCGGCTGTCGTCGCGGCGTCGGCTGCGTCTTCCATCGCCCGCAAGGCCGCACGGGCGCGGCCGATCCGTGACATCAGTGTCCCCACCGGCACATCCAGTGTGGCCGCCGCATCCTGATAGGACATGCCTTCGATGGCGACCAGATGCAGGGCTTCGCGCTGTTCGTCAGGCAGGCGCAGAAACGCCCGCCGCACCTGATCCAGGCGCACGACGCCATCCTGCGACGGCTCGACATGCAGCGGATCCAGGCTGGCGGCGTGATTGTCGCGCGTGGCGCGGGCACGGCTGGCGCGTCGCGCCGAGATGAAGGTGTTGTGCACGATCGCCAGCAGCCAGGCCTTCAGATTGCCGCCGCTGCGAAAGCTGCCGCGGCGCTCATAGGCCCGCACCAGCGCATCGTGAACGAGATCCTCGGCCTCGGCCTCGTCGCGGGTCAGCACCCGGGCGTAACGCCGAAGCGCGCCCAGTTCCCCCACCACATCGAAGCCACTGCGATTTGTGTTCATATCCTGTATACGCAGCAACGGCCGGGTTTCATCCCGGCCGTTGACGATTTTTATCGAGGGGGTGGCTTTTCAGGGCGGGTGGGCCGGTCAGAACCGCCGGCTGCCGGCGTCGGCCGGGGCGTTGGAGGGGCCGAACCAGCGGTCCAGCACCCGGTCGACCCGGCCACGGTGATCAGCCATCACGTGTTCGGGCGTGCGACGACGCGCCCAGCGCATTCCGAAGCCCACCACCGCCAGATCATCGATCACGCCGATGATCATCAGGAAGTCGGGGATCAGATCCAGCGGGCTGATCGCGTAAAGCAGCACGCCCAGAATGGCCATGCGCGCCGACCAGCTCTGCCGGCGGTCACGAAGGCTGGAGATCAGGGCAAGGGCATCGCGCCCGAGCAGGGCAGCGATGCGAAACAGGCGCAGTCTGGCCATGGCTGGCTGCGTCTCCCATGATGCGACACGGGCAAGACAATCTTCCCGTCTGACGCACAAATGGGCATGCCGGCGCCGGTTGCCAAGGGGGGCGATCAGCCCCGGTCGCGACGCCCCTGCCCGCCCTGACCAGGGCTTCCCCGATTCTGGCCGCCCTGACCAGGGCCACCCTGCTTTCCGCGACGGCCGGCACGGTCGTCGCGGCGGCTGGCGGGGCCGGCCTTGCTTGCCGGCGTTCCACCATTGGCGCCCGTACCGGTGTCATGCGTGGTCGAGGTACCGCGACCCGCCGCCAGCATGCGCAGACCATGAACTGCGATGCCGCCGGCCAGGGTCAGGATCAGAGCTGACGCAACCACGATGCCGAAGGCGCCGCCTTCCAGCGGTTCATTGAAGGCCACCCGATAGATCATGCCCCGGAACAGGCCGAAGAACAGGCCGCCGGCGGTGAGCATCCACAACAGCGTGATCAGCGGCCGCTTCAGCCGCCAACCGATGGCGATACACAAGACCCACAGAATCGGATCACGCATGGTTGCATAGACAATGGTCTGAATGGCCGTCTGGTCCATGGGGCGAGGCCTTCAAGGCGGGGGCGGTCAGGCCGCGCTGTGGGGCAGGTCGAGGCTGAGGCCGTCATGGCCGGGAACGACCCCGTCCGGCAGGCGCGCCGCCAGACCGGCATAGCCGATCTCGTGATTCATATGGGTCAGAACCGCCTGTTCGGGCCCGACCCGGCCGATCCATTCCAGGGTCTGGTCCAGCCAGGAATGGGTCATATGCGGCCGTTCCCGCAGACAATCGACGATCCATAACCGGGTGCCGGCCAGCACGTCGAAGGCGGCGTCGTCCAATGCGTTGACATCGGTCGAATAGGCGATCGGCCCGAAGCGGAATCCCAGGCTGGTGACCCGGCCATGGGTCTGGGGGAAGGCCCGCACCGGAATGTCGCCGATGGTGAACATCCCGTCCGGCGCGATCCGCATCGCCTGCGCCGTCGGCGGATACAGCGGATTGGGCCGGGCCGGGTTGGGGAATACATAGCGGAAGCCGTCATGCAGCCGGTCCATGGTGACATCGTCGGCATAGACCGGCATCGGCCGGTCGGTGCGGAAGGCGAACGGCCGCAGATCGTCGATGCCATGGATATGATCGGCATGGGCATGGGTGTAGAGCACGCCATCCAGCCGGTCGACCCGCTCGCTCAACATCTGGGCGCGGAAATCGGGGCCGGTATCGACCACGATGCGGGTGGTGGCGGTCTCCACCATGATCGAGGCCCGCCGCCGCGTGTCGCGCGGGTCGGTCGACAGGCAGACCGGGCAGCCGCAGCCGATCACCGGCACGCCGGTGGATGTGCCGCAGCCCAGCACCACCACCCGGATGCGGCCCGGATCGGGCGGCGTGCGCGGGTGCGGATATGCGGGCATCGGCGACAGCATCGTTCAGCCCGCCGCCGCGGACAGGGCCGGTCGCACGGCCTTCGAGAACAGCCGGTAGAAATTGTCGGTGGTCGCCATGGCCAGATCCCCGGCCGATACGCCCTTCAAATCTGCCAGGAATGCCGCGGTATGGGCAACAAAGGCCGGTTCGTTGCGTTTGCCGCGCTTCGGGACCGGCGCCAGATAGGGCGCATCGGTTTCCACCAGCAGCTTGTCCAGCGGCAAGCGCTTCACGGTCTGGCGCAGCTCCTCGGCATTGCGGAAGGTGATGATGCCCGAAATCGAGATCGACAGCCCCATCGCCAGTGCCGCATCGGCCAGCCGGTCGGTGCCGGTGAAACAGTGGATCAGGCCGGGGAAGACCCCCTGCCCCATCTGGCGTTCCAGCACCGCGATGGTGTCGTCATCGGCATCGCGGGTGTGGATGATCACCGGCAGACCGGTGGCGCGTGATGCGGCGCAATGGGCCTCGAAGGTGCGGATCTGGTCCTCGCGCGGGCTCTTGCCGTAATAGTAATCAAGCCCGGTCTCGCCGATGCCGATGACCTTGGGATCATCGGCCGCCAGCCCGATCAGGGTTTCGGCCGCGACCGGGCCTTCAGGGCCGGCCTCATGGGGATGAATACCGACCGAGCACCAGACATCGTCATGGGCGGCGGCAACCGCCCGCACGCGCTGATAGGTCGACAGCCGGGTGGAGATGGTCTGGAAGGCCCGCACACCCTGGGCGCGGGCGGCATCCAGAATGGTGTTCAGCTCGCCGTCGAAATCGGCGAAATCCAGATGGCAGTGACTGTCGACCAGCATGATATCCGTCACGGTTCCTGTTGGCAGGGTGGCTCAGCCGGCGCCGGGCGCCGGTGCCGAGGTATCGATACGGGGGAAGATGGGCTGCGGCTGGGCGATGTCACGGCCCGGCAGCAGCGCATGGGCGGTGCCGACGGCCTTGAAATCCCGGTCATCGGCGGCGACGCCCAGGAAATCCAGCACACGTGCCGCCGATGTCGGCAGGAAGGGCTGCACCACCAGCGCCAGATGGCGGATGGTCTCCATCAGGATGTACAGCACCCGCGCCATGGCATCGGGATCGGTCTTCCGCAGGGTCCAGGGCGCTTCCCGGTCGATATAGCGGTTGGCGGCACCGACAGTGGCCCAGATTTCTTCCAGCGCCTTGTGATAGCTCTGCGCCACGATCAGCGGCCGCACCCGTTCGACCAGCCCGTGGGCATCGGCGATCAGCGGTTCCTGAGCCAGAAGCGAGGCGTCAACACCCGGCGAGGGCACCTTGCCGCCGCAATTCTTCTGCACCATCGACAGCACGCGCTGCACCAGATTGCCGAAATCATTGGCGAGGTCGTTGTTGATCCGGCCGATCATCGCCTGGCGCGAGAAATCGCCGTCATTGCCGAAAGGCACTTCGCGCATCAGGAAATAGCGGGTCTGATCAAGACCATAGGTCGACACCAGATCATGCGGATCAATGGTGTTTCCGATGCTCTTCGACATCTTCTCGCCCTCGATCGTCCACCAGCCATGGGCGAAGACCCGGCGCGGCGGCGTCAGGCCGGCGGCCATCAGGAAGGCGGGCCAATAGACCGCGTGGAAGCGCACGATGTCCTTGCCGACGGTGTGATGCACGGTCGGCCAGAACACCTTGAACCGGTCGTCGGTGGTGTCGGGATAGCCGATCGCGGTGAGATAGTTGGTCAGCGCGTCGATCCAGACATACATGACATGCGCCGGATCGCCCGGCACCGGCACGCCCCACGAAAACGTCGTGCGCGATACCGACAGGTCATGCAGGCCGCCACGGATGAAGCTCAGCACCTCATTGCGGCGGCTGGCGGGCTGGATGGCCTCCGGGTTGCGTTCGTAATGCGCCAGCAGACGATCGGCCCAGGCGGACAGACGGAAGAAATAGCTGGGCTCCTCCACCCATTCCACCTCGGCGCCGGTCGGGGCCTTGCCGCCGACCAACTCGCTTTCCTGATAGAACGCCTCGTCGCGCACCGAATACCAGCCGGCATAGGAGCCCAGATAGATTTCACCCTTGTCGACCAGGGTCTTCCACAGGGCCTGACAGGCGTCCCGGTGACGCGGCTCGGTGGTGCGGATGAAATCGTCATTGCTGATGTTCAGCAGCTTGGTCAGCTCGCGGAAACGCTCCGACACGTCATCGGTGAACGCCTGCGGGTCGATGCCCTTCGACTCGGCCGATTTGGCGACTTTCTGGCCGTGCTCGTCGGTGCCGGTCAGGAACATCACCCGCTTGCCGTCGAGCCGCATGAACCGGGCTATCACGTCGCATGAAATCGTCGTATAGGCATGCCCGATATGGGGCTTGTCGTTGACGTAATAGATCGGCGTGGTGATGTAAAACGCGTCGGCCGCGGACATCGGCTGGCTCTCCAGATCCCGGACAGGGGCATGCCGGCCGCTCGCGGGACAGCGGGGCCGGGTCAGGTCGTGATACGAGGCGTCGTCAACCGCCCGCCGCCGCGAACTCGGCAACGACGGTGATCAGCACCTGCTTGCGATCGAGATTGGCAGAGAGCGCCTGGCGAAGCCGCGCGCTCAACCTATCCCACAGCTCGATCCATTGTTCAAGGGGACGCGCCGCGGCCAGCCGCGCCGCAAGCCGGGCCTCACCGGTGATGACCTCGGCCGCGATCCGGCCATGACGGGCATGGGCGCGCAGCCAGCGTGCCATCCACCAGCCCCAGGCCTCGACCAGCCCTTCATAGGCCTCCAGCGCGTCGGGCCGGCCGACCAGTTCGCCAAGGGCGATCAGGGCCCGCCAGTCGGGCTCGCGGCGATCGGTGTTCAGGCAGGCGATCAGGGCGGTCAGCAAAGCGGGCCCCTCGCCCTCGGCCAGGGTCAGTGCCCGGCCGGGGGCACCACCGGCCATGGCACGGGCAATCATACGTCTGGCTTCCGGCACATCTGCGGCCCGTGCCGCCAGGAAATGGTCGATGGCGACGTCATCCAGCGGTGTCAGCGCCAGACGCCGGGCGCGCGAGCGGATGGTCGGCAGCAGTCGCCCCGGCGCATGAGCAACCATCAGGATCAGCGCCCGTGACGGCGGTTCCTCCAGCAGTTTCAGCACCGCGTTGGCGGCATTGCGGTTCATCTCGTCGGCGGCATCGATAATTGCGACGCGCCAACCGCCGGCGGCCGATGTCTGGCCCAGAAACGGCCTCAGCGCCCGCGCCTCGCCCACGGTAATCTCGGCCCGCGGCCGGCCGCGATCGTCAAGGCCGCGTTCCAGCACCAGCAGATCGGGATGACTGCCGGCCGCCAGCCGGCGCGCGGCTGGATGCGTGGCCGCGATATCCAGCGTTGCCGCCGGCCCGCCGTCATCGTGGCCGGCAGCACCGAACAGGGCTGGCCCGGCCTCGGCCGCCGCGGCATCACCGCTGACGGCCAGCACGAAGCGGGCGACACGATAGGCGAGTGTCGCCTTGCCCAGGCCCTTGGGGCCGGTGATCATCCAGGCATGGGGCAGGCGGCCGCCGTTCCAGGCATCCAGGAATGCCTGTTCCGCCGCCTGGTGGCCCACCAGCACGGCGGCGGTCCGGGGATGCCCGGCAAGGTCGCCGGCGGCCTGCATGCCACCATCATCGCGCTTCATCAGCCCCGATCCGCCGCCGGCAGAAGCCGCGCGATCACCAGATCTCTGATCCGGGCCTCGACCACATCGGCCGTGTCCCCGGCATCGACCACGGCGCATCGGCCGGGCTCGGCGGCGGCGATGTCGAGAAACGCCGCGCGCAAGCTCTGGTGAAAGGCCAGCCCCATCCGTTCGAACCGGTCCTCGCCCGCCCCCGGCGATGCCGGGGCGGATGTCTCGATCCGCCGCCCGGCCCGATCCAGGCCGATGGCCGGGTCGATATCCAGAATGATGGTCAGATCGGGCATCAGCCCGTCCAGAACCCAGGCCTCCAGCGTCGAGATGATGGCGGTGTCCAGCCCGCGGGCCGCCCCCTGATAGGCGCGGGTGCTGTCGATGAACCGGTCCGACACCACCCACTGGCCCGCATCCAGCGCCGGGCGGATGGTCTCGACCAGATGATTGCGCCGCGCCGCCGCCAGCAGCAGGGTTTCGGACAAGACGTCCCAGCGGGCCGTGTCGCCCTGGGTCAACAGCGGCCGGATCGCCTCGGCTCCCGGTGCGCCGCCGGGCTCGCGGGTCTCGATCACCTCCAGCCCCCGCTCCCGCAGCGACCGGGCCAGGCGGCGCAACTGGGTCGATTTTCCCCCGCCCTCGCCGCCTTCCAGGGTGATGAACCGGCCGCGCTGGGTCACGGCTGTTTCTGCGGCTCGCCGCCCTCGGCCACGCCCGACACGAAATGCGAGATAGCAGCCAGGATGCGGCCGATCGGTCCGGCTTCGGTCACCGTCTGGGCGGCAACCAGCGGTATCGCCAGGGGTTCGATGCCCGGGGCATCGACCACCAGTTTCGCGATTTCCTGGCCTTCGGCGATCGGCGCAGGTACCGGGCCGTCATACACCACCTTGGCGGTCAGGCTGTTGCGGTCGGCAACCGGGATCGTGACCACCAGATCGCGCGCCGGCACCAGCGGCACCGTGCCGGTATCGCCCAGCCAGACCTCGGCGGTCTCGACCACCTCACCGGCTGAAAACAGCTTGCGGTTCTCGAATTCGCGCATGCCCCAGGACAGCAGACGTTCGCTTTCGTTCGAGCGTTCGTTCACGCCGCTGAGCCCGTTGACCACCATGATCAGCCGTCGGTCACCCTGCTTCATCGAGGCGGTCAGGCCATAGCCGCCAGCCTCGGTATGACCGGTCTTCATGCCGTCGACGCCGATATCCTTGTACAGCAGCGGGTTGCGGTTGCCCTGCTTGATGCCGCCATAGGTGTATTCGGTCTGCGAGTAGTACTTATAGAACTCGGGAAACTCGTCGATGATGTGGCGGGCCAGGGTCGCCAGATCGCGCGCGGTCATGTAGTGCTCAGGATCGGGCCAGCCCGAGGCGTTGGTGAAATGGCTGCCGGTCATGCCAAGCTCGCGGGCGGTGTCGTTCATGACCCGTGCGAAGGCGTCCTCGCTGCCGGCCAGCGCCTCGGCGACCACCACGCAGGCATCATTGCCCGACTGCACGATGATGCCCTGGATCAGATCCTCGACCTTCACCCGGCTGTTCAGCTCGACGAACATCTTCGAGCCCCCCATCCGCCAGGCCTTCTCGCTGACCGGGAACTCGTCTGAAATCGATACCCGGCCCGATTTGAGACGATCGAACAGGACATAGGCGGTCATCAGCTTGCTCATCGACGACGGCGCCATGCGTTCGTCGGCATTCTTGGCGTAAAGAACACTCCCCGTCAGGTCATCGACCAGGATCGCCTGCTTACCGGCGCTCTCGAAGGTCGGCGCTGCCGCAAGCGCGGTGCCGGACGCCACGAGCATGGCACCGGGGGCCAGCAGGGCCGCCATCAGGGCGACAGCGACGCCCCGGGGCGCGATGCCGCTTCGGATGTCGCGGCAACGGCCGAAGGCGGCCATGCCACTGCGCAAGCTCTGTGCGATCACCGTCATACTCTTTCGATTGCTCGTCATGTTCACGCGAGGCTGTCAGTCGACCACCAGCGATCCACGACCATACCCGTCGCGGCTGAGTTTCGCGACCACCTGTTCCGCGTCACGCGTGGCGCCGAACGGGCCGATGCGCACGCGATAGAACCGCTGACCATCGACATCGGCCGTGGCGATGACCGTGCGGCCATAGTCCAGCAGGCGGTTTTCCAGCGCCCGCGCGTTCTCGGCTTCGCGGAAAGCACCCACCTGAATATAGGTTCGCGCCGACCCGGGCGTGGTGCGGGTGCCCGAGGGCGGCTCGATCGGCGTGGCATACACCTGGCCTGTGGGCACCGCCTCGACCTGTTCGTCGACGATGCTGGCGGTGGCGACGACCGGGCCGCGTGGCGACGAGGCCGGCGGCTGGGCGGTCGCGGTGGCGCCAAGCGATGCCAGCATCACGCCGTCGGCTTCCGGCAGATAGTCCAGCCCGACCTGATCGGTGACATTCTCGACCCGCACCCGCGCCGTGCCCTTCTGGATCACGCCCAGAAGCTGCGCCGAGCGCTTGGACAGATCCAGAATACGGTCGCCGACGAACGGTCCGCGGTCGTTGACCCGAACCATCAGCACCCGGCCGTTCTCAAGATTGGTCACCCGCAGGATCGATGGCAGCGGCAGCGTCTTGTGGGCGGCCGACAAGGCGTTCTGGTCGTAGACCTCGCCATTGGCGGTGTATTTGCCATGGAAGGTCGGGCCATACCAGGATGTCAGCCCCTCTTCAGTATAGTCCGGGTCGGCGGAGGGATAATACCAGTTGCCCATCACCTGATAGGGCTTGCCGATCTTCTGGTTCGGCAGGCCCGGCGACGATGTCGCCTGGGAGGTGCCGGCCGTCGGTGCCGACGTGACCGGACCGCTCGTCGGGCGCCCGGCACAGGCGCCCAGCATCAGCGTCGCGGCGGCGATGCCGGTCAGCATCAGTCTGCGGCGGTTGGCGCGGATGACGCTGCCGTCGACGGATGGAGCCATGGACGTGTCGTCTCCTTGACGAAATGCAGGCGCTGCGGATGTTACCGGCCGGCAATGCGGTCGGCAAGCGTGCCCACCGCGGTTGCGAAATACTGCGAGCGGTTCCAGCGCAGAATGACCTCGTAATTGTCGGTGGCCAGGAAGGCCGGGCCGTTCTGCTTGCCGGGCAGCACGATGCGCGCGGAAACATTGGCCGGTGCCGGCAGCGGCGTGCCACCCTTGCCGGTCACGCCCGCGGCCGCCCATTGCGCGACCGTGCGGGTCTCGCCTTTCAGGCCGATGCGGCTGCGGTCGAAACCGGCCGGCAGATCGACAGGGCCGCCCCAGCCGAAGCCGCGCTCCCAGCCCCGGCTCGACAGATAATTGGCCGCGGAGGCGAACACGTCCTTGCGGGTGCCCCAGATATCCTTGCGGCCGTCGCCGTCGCCGTCGATGGCATAGGATACGAAGCTCGACGGCATGAACTGGCTCTGGCCCATGGCGCCGGCCCAGGAGCCGCGCATCTGATCGGGTGAGATATGGCCTTCGTCGAGAATCTTCAGCGCGTGCATCAACTCGCCGCGGAAGAACTTGGCGCGGCGCCCTTCATAGGCCAGTGTCGCCAGCGATGCGATCACCGGATAATTGCCGGTCACACGGCCGAAATCGGTCTCGACCCCCCACAGCGCCACCACCACCTCGGCCGGTACCCCGAAGCGCGCCTCGACATCGGCCAGATCCGACTGGAACTCGGCCATCATCCGCCGACCCTGGTCGATGCGCCGCTGCGGCACCACCCGGGTCATGTACTGCTCGAAGGTGATGGTCGATTCCGGCTGCGACCGATCGAGTTCGATCACCCGCGGGATCGGCTTCACGTCGCGGAAGGCTGCATCCAGAATGTCCTGCGAGATGCCTTTGCCGCGGGCTTCGGTCTTCACGCCCTGCACCCAGGCATCGAAGGCGGGATCGTCGGGGCTGACGCTGCGCGCATGGGCCAGTGACACCGGCACCGGTGCGGCGGGCGCCGCCGGCGCCGGCACGGGCGCCACCTGCGGCTGCACCGATGCGACGGCGGTTTCGGCGACCGGCGCGCTGGCGCAGGCGGCAAGCAGGGCGGCCAGGCCGCCGGCTGCCACAAGACGGGCAGCAGCCTGCGGACGACGGGCCTTGCGGGCGCGGGCGGCGGGAAGGCCGATCTGGCGGGTCATGCCGTTCTCCGGAATGTCAGGGGCGATCGGCCGGGTCGGGCCGGTCGGGGTCACGCATCGGGCACCCCATATGGATGCCTGTTGCATCCGGTTGTGCCACAGGCTTCGACGGCCCGGCAAGTCCAGCCACCGTCACATATCGCGGGAACAGGACTATAGACTGCCGGATCAGGGCATATGGCACCGCAAACCCGGCCGCCACTGCAATCGCGGCCGCCCCGGAAGGCTCTCGGCCCTTGAAAAAAATCATCCGCCACCCGCTTGACCCGGATCGGGATCGACGCCAATCCAAATAACAGGACGCATGATGGCGCTCAGGGCCGGGCCGATGACATAGCCCCGCCTGATGCCGAAAGCCATCATGCAACAAGACGCGGGTGCGCGGACAGGCGGCCGGAGTGATCCTCCGCCAGCCTGCCAGAGGGCCACCCGCATGAACGGTCGGAGTTGTCAGCGGCACACGCGCGTGCGGCTGCGGCCCGAACAGCGGCGACGGCGCCCC
The DNA here is from genome assembly GCF_014636235.1 of Tistrella bauzanensis. NCBI lineage: Bacteria > Pseudomonadati > Pseudomonadota > Alphaproteobacteria > Geminicoccales > Geminicoccaceae > Tistrella > Tistrella bauzanensis. The sequence goes on along the minus strand of NZ_BMDZ01000019.1, from coordinate 9,796 downwards.
CCGCCTGAGGGACGCGTCGGCGGTGCGGCCAGGGCGCCCAGCCCGGCCCCACACCCGACGTGCCATGATCCCGACGGGAACGCGACAGCCCGCAATGTCGGCCCGCCCCGCAAGACCCGTCGCCGATGCGATGCGGTCACCTCGATGAGCAGGCGCGCGGCTCGCCCCGTCCGACTGTCGGGCCCGGCGGCGCCGGTGCGGGGGACATTCCCGTCCACCCCGCCCGTCGCTGCCGGCGCCCCCTCCTCCACGCCCGGCCCAACCCGGACGCCTCCCATCGCCCCAGCCTCACACCGCGCCAGATTTCCACGCAAGACCACGCCACCATCTTGCCCGCCCGGGCGCCATCTGCTACCCATGGCCCATTCCTTCCAAGGATGGGTGGCCGAGCGGTTTAAGGCACCGGTCTTGAAAACCGGCGTGGGGTTAAACCCACCGTGGGTTCGAATCCCACCCCATCCGCCACTTCAGTCCCTGAGTGGGCACTGCGTTTACGCCACTTCCCGCCACCAGCGTCTGTAGTAGCCGGGACTTCGATCCCATGATGCGGACCTCGCCCTCGGCAACCTCGACACGCTGGGCAAGCGCGCGTAGGTGGTCGCGACGATAACCGCCACCTTCCAGCCGGATACGGTCGCGGGCAGTTGAGGCAAACGTGCGCAGCATCTGCGTCGTTACCGCCCTCTGGCCTGAGTTTTGAAGCATGGCCTGCGCCCGCTCGGCGTCAGCTTTGGCCTGATCGCGGATGGCCTTGAGTCCGTCGATGCGGTCTTTCAGCGCCGGGTCGTCCAGATCGGCAACACCTGCCTCAATGGCGTCATAGAGCCGCTTGAGCCGCAGTTCCGATTCGGCGGCGCGCTTGTTCAACTCGGCGATATGCTCTTGGCGGCGCTCGGCGTGCTCTTCCCTGCGGTCGAGTGCGGCGGAAAGGACGGTTTCCAGCCGCTCGGGTTGGAGTAGCTGTTTCTCAAGATGATTGACGACCAGATTGTCCAGCTTTTCCATCGGCACGGCCATGCCTTCGCAGGCGGTCGGCCCCTGCCGCGCCTTGATCGAACAGGCATAATAGCGATAGCGCCCGCCCTTGCCGGTGCGGATGGTCATGGCCCCGCCGCACTTGGCGCAATGGATCAGGCCGGTCAGCATGGTCGGGCCGCTGATGACGGCGGAAGGGATGACCTTGGGGCTGCGAGCCTTCAAGAGCGCCTGCACCGTTTCGAACGTCTCCCGGTCGATGATCGGCGGCACCGGAACCGTGACGATCTCGCTGACGGGTTTCAGCTCCTTGGTCTTGCTGCGCTTGTTGAACTCGTGCTCGCCCATATAGGTGCGGCGGGTCAGGATACGGTGAACCTGGCCGATGCCCCAGCGCCCGCCGTCGCGGGTGAAGATGCGGTTACGGTTGAGATAGCTGACGATGTTCTTCACGCCCATCTGTCCCTTCGTGCCGTCACCCTCCAGCGCCAAGCGATAGATCAGCCGCACCGTGTCGGCATGAAGCGGGTCGATCTCCAGCTTCTTCTTGGTCTTCGCGCCGCGCTGCTCGGCCGCGACGACGCGGTAGCCGATGGGCGGCAGTGAGCCGTTCCAGAAGCCTTGCCGGGCATTCTCCTTCAAGGCGCGGATGACGTGCTTGGCGTTTTCCTTCGATTGGTATTCGTCGAACAACGCCATGATCTGCCGCATCATGACGTGCATCGGGTCGTCGCCTATCTCCTGCGTGATGGAGACGAGCTTGACGCCGTTCTTGGCCAACTTCCTGACGTAGAACTCAAGCTCGAAATGGTCGCGGAAAAAGCGCGAGAAGCTGTGGACCACCACAACGTCGAACGGCGCGGGCTTGCTGGTTCCCGCTTCGATCATGCGCTGGAACTCGGGGCGGCGGTCGTTGGTCGCCGATGCGCCAGGCTCCACATAGGTCTCGACAAGCTGATAGCCGCGCGAGGCGCAATAGGCTTCGCCTTGCCGTTTCTGGTCGGGGATCGAGACATCATGCTCAGCCTGCCGCGCCGTCGAGACGCGCAGGTAGAGGGCGGCGCGTAGTGGAATTGCGGAAGAGGAAGCGCTCATGCCCGGTCTCCTTCGGCAGCCGCCTCGTCAGGCGACAACGCGGCGATATCGAACGGCAGAAAATGCTTCGTGTTGCGGGTGACGATGACGAGTTCATGCGCTGCGGCGATACCGGCAATCACGGCATCGGCCATGCCGGGGTCCTGACCGGCTGCAAGCGCCTTCGCTTCCAGTCGCCCGCCGATTGCGGCAGCCTGCGCGTCGACGCCAATGATCTTGTCATCGTATGTGGAGACGAGACCATTGAGCCATGCTTTCAGGCTCGCGGCCTTCGCCGTTGCCCCCTTATGGTCGAGGAGCGCGATCCCCTTCTCGATTTCATGGATGGAGACGACCGACAGGAATAACCGGCCGTCGCTGTCCATGCGGTCCAGCCAGGTGAGGAAGTCGCCGGATGCTTCCGCCTTGGACGGCGCCAACATGGAAATGACGTTGGTGTCAAGAAGAAAGCCGCTCAAAGCTCGACATCTCGCGATGGCTTGCGGTTACGCGGGAACTCTCCGCCTGGGAACGTCCTGAGATAGCTGACAAGACCCGCCCGTTTGCGTTCGAGCGCCTTGCGCGCGATCTCCGCCGCCTCGACCGAGACCAAGGCCGCGACAGGCTTGCCATGACGGGTGATGGTCACGATCTCTCCTTTGATGGCTTCATCAACAAGGCTGGAAAATCCAGCCTTGGCGTCTCTAAGGTTGATGGTCAGCATATCGCCCTCCATTTGTGGCCATATATGACTACATGTAATCTAATGAAGGACGGATTTCAACGCCGATTTCGATGCCAGAGGCATCAACCTTCGGGCTTGAACAGTTCATCGAACAGATCACCGAACCACCGCTCGAAGGCCTCGATCTCGGCCTGCGTAACCGGAACGGGATGGGGCCAGTCGTCGGTGACGGTCCATGTGGACAGGTCGTGCCTGGGCGGTCTGCCGTGAAACGGCCACGGATAGCCCAGCAGTTCCTCAAGCTGCTCCGACGCCGTGGGCGACCTGACGCGCTGGGAGCGGGACAACGCCCCGCGATCAGACGCCATCGAGGCCGCGCCCGCTTCCGGGCCGCCACGCCACGGGATCGGCGACCCAACGGTCGATGTCGGATTCCCGCCATCCCGCGCCGTTGACGCTGATCTTGATCTGGGGCGGGAACGTGCCCTCGGCGATCTTGCGGTAGATGGTGGACCGGGACAGGCCGGTGCGGTCGAGCACGGTGTTCAGGCGGATGATACGGTCTGGCTGGCGCATGGCCGCGATGCCTCCTGCTGGCTGTTTCCGGGAACTGCCAGGACAGGCAAAGACAATGATTTGTTGTTGTGCAATAGATAGTTAGGCGTCGTAGGGCTGTGGCGAAGAGGCGGCGGTAAATAGGATGGTTCTACAGCCCGAGACCCCGGCCCCGGCCGAGCCCAAAGGTGAGGGTGAGGTCTCGGCCGACGCCCATTCCCGAATCGAATGAGATGCCGAGTTCGCGCTTGCGGCCCGCCAGAAGGGACTCCATCTGCGGGTCGCGTCCGAGGCTGTGCGCCATGTTCCCCATCTCCGTCCGCGCGGCCCTGTGACCGGCATAGTCGCCGGCCGCATACCGTTCGTCGCTGGCCCTGTGGAGGCTCTGCCAGCGTTCCACGAAACGGTCGGCGCGCAGGCCGGGATCGGTGCGCAGCTCGGTTTCCAGTTGCAGGGCGCGGATTGCGCGCCGGGCGTCGCCGGACGCCGCCTCAGCCGCAAGCTCCGGGTTTTTCTTGTAGGCCGCTTCGGCGTCGTGCGAGCCGTGGGGGCGCACCTCCTCGAACCGCTGGCGCGCCTCCTGCAATTCCCTGATCTGATCGGGGCTGGCTTTGCCGCCCTGGTCCTGCGCCGCGAAGATCGCATCGACGGCGCGGGCATGACGGACGAGCGCCCGGCCACGAGCGCGGCGCAACGCCGCCTCCGGGTCTTCCTCCTCCTTCCTTTCCGGCCCCTGTCCGCCCTCGGCGGGCAGGCGCAGCCCGTCGAACATGCCGCGCACCTTTTCGGGAACCTGCCTGACGATCTCGACAACCCGTTCCACGCGCTCACGGAAGGTGATGCCGCGCCGTTCGGCGTAGTCGCGGGCGGGTTCGTAGTCGCTCGCCATGTCCTTAGCGCGGTCGCGCGACAGGACACCGACAAGCCGGTCCTGACTGGCGAAGTCGTCGCGGCCATAGTGCAGGTCCATGCCGTCGCGGTGCCGGGACAGGGCGACATAGCTGCCGTGGGTGTCCATGCCCGGCGTCGCCAGAATATGGGTGCGATCCACGGTCATGCCCTGCGCCTTGTGGATCGTGGCGGCATAGCCGTGGTCGATCTTGTTGTAGTCCTTCAGGTCGAACGCGACATCGCGGCCGTCGTCGGTGCGGACGATCATGGACTGCGGACTGACCTGCTCGATGGTCCCAAGCGTGCCGTTCTTCACACCAAGGCCGCGCTCGTTTTGCAAGAACATCACGCGGTCGCCGGGGGCGAAGTTCCGCGCGCCACGATCGGCAGCGACATGCACGTCCGCGCCAAGTTCGCCCGCGGCGCGCATCTTCTGGCGGGCCGCCTCGTTCAATTCCCGCACCTCCGCATTGGTGTGGGTCAAGATGATGCGGGAGGTGTCGGGGCTGGCCTGCCGGTCACGGTCCCAACGGTCGATCAACTCGCCGCGCGCCTGTGCGCGGGTTTCGGCGGAATGCACCATGCCGTTGCGTTCGTAAGCATGGATCGCATCGGCAGTTCTGTCGGTTGCCAGGTCGCGCGTGGTGTCCCGTTGCCAGTCCTCGCGCTGGCGGCGCACCTCGCTGATCTCCGCGCCGCCGTGGCGCTCGTGGATCGAACGGAACGCCGCGCCCGCCTCGATGGATTGCAACTGCTGCGGATCGCCGACCAACACAACCTTCGCGCCAGCGTCGGCGGCATGGGACAGCACGCGCTCCAACTGCCGCGTGCCGACCATGCCCGCCTCGTCGATCACCAGTACGTCGCGGGACGTGAGCATGTCGCGGCCCTGCGCCCAACCATGCTCCATGCTGGCGATGGTGCGGGACGCGATGCCCGATCCGCCTTCCAGATTCTCGGCGGCGATGCCGGACAGGGCCGCGCCGCGCACGGTGTAACCGGCATCCTCCCAGGCTTCGCGCGCCACACCCAGCATCGCGCTCTTTCCCGTCCCGGCATAGCCGACGACAATGCCGAGACCGCGCCCGTCCGTGACATGCGCCAGCGCATCGGCCTGCTCGCCGGACAGGACAAGGCCGCGCTGTTCGGCGCGGGCCAATGCGGCTTCGTGGTCCCTGTCGTTCACCTCATGGCGTTCGCGTTCGGCCATCATCGCGGCGGCGCGGTGCAGGCGCTGTTCGGCCTCGATCATGTCGCGGGTGGTGAAGCGGTCCTGACCGGCATCGTCCTTGCCGAGTTCGACAAGATCGGGCGCGCTGCGCATCGCGCCCATCACCTGGTTGAACTGGTCGATCCCGTCGCTGTGCCGATGCGCGAACATCGCCATGTCGCGCCGGGTGAAGGTCGATTGCTGCTGCGTCATCGCGTCGAGAGCGGTGGAAGGATCGGCGACGATCCGCGCGCCGTTCTCGCGGGCGATGCGCCGGTGATCCTCGGCGCGGTCAGCCTCGATCCCGGCGGCCTCCATGCGCTGCGCGGGCGCGCCGATCTTCGTCTGCGGCTCCAGCGCGACGCCCTGCGCCTCAAGGCTGCGATGGTCGATCCGCGCGTCAATGTCGAGTTCGGCCAGCCGCTCGTTGACATGATCGGCCCACCGTTCGCGCCAACGCTCCACCAACTCCGTCCGGTTCCAGTCCCTCGCCTTCGGACCGAAACCATTCTCGTCCACTGACCGCATGGTGAGCATGACATGGGCGTGAGGCTTGGGCAGCCCGTCCGCGCCGATGTCCCAATGCACATTGAGGTCGGCGATCATGCCCCGATCGACGAACTCGGCCTGCACGAAGTCGCGGGCCAGTTCGATGCCTTGGCGCTCCGTCATCTCGCGCGGAATGGCGAACTCCACCTCGCGGCAAAGCTGCGCGTCCTTCCGCTTCTCGAACGCCTCGACATCGTTCCAAAGCTTTTCGCGGTCGTTCCATTGCTCCGGGGCGTTCTCCGGCAGCATGACCTCGGAATGGACGACATCGCGCTTGGCGGAAAAGTCCTGATCGCGGCCCAGTCGGTCGTCGCGCAACCGCGATGCCGAGCGGTAGGCGGCGGCAGCGACCGCGCTGCGGCCTGCCGCACGTCCGATGACCTGAACGGAGAAATGGTAGATCGCCATGGCGACCGACCAGATACTGCCCTCAAGCGCACGTCGGAACGACGTATAAGCGCGCCCTCAAAATGAATTTCTCGGGATGATCCGCGCCGTTCCAGACCGTCCCGGTAACATAGAAGCATTCCGACCAGTGCGAAACTATCATCGCTCCATCGACAGCTTATGGAGGACATGATGCGCAAGCCACGGGACTACGATGCGGAACTAAAGGCGCTGGAGGAGAAGACGCGAGACCTGAAAAATCGAAAGGCGCAGCAACTCGGCGAGTTGGTCATCTCGACCGGAGCCGACGCCCTCACCGCCGACGAACTGGCGGGCGCGCTGATCGTGCTGGCCGAAACCAAGGATGCCGGAAAGAGAGAGGCGTGGGCGAAGCGCGGGGCCGCGTTCTTTCAAAGCCGGGCGCGGCGATCTGCGCCATCGGCTGGCCGCGACGCTGGCGGCGCTCAACCGCAACCGGACGGCGCGCAACCGGCATCAAGCGGCGCGAGCGCGGCATGACATGCGCACCTGGCAGGTCGAACGTCGCAAGCGGACGCGGCATCTGATCGAACTCGGCGGCCTCGTCGTCAAGGCCGGGATCGTGGACCTGACTGGCGATGATCGCGCCATGATCTACGGCGCGCTGCTCTGGATAGCCGATAAGCTCAAAAGCGATGAACGCGAGAAGGCGGTGACGCTCTGGGCGACGAGGGGGAAGCAGGCGTTCGCGGCTGAGCGCGACGCCTGGAATCTCACCGCCGCGCAGGACCGCCGTGATGGGGCGTGAGCGATGGCGGGCGGCGCGGAGACCCCACATATCGCAGCGCTGCCCGCCATCGCGCGGCTTGCCGCGCAAATACGGATTTTCCCGCGCTAATTACCCTTGGCAAAAAGAGCCATTTCGCCCTAAATGGCGCAAGCGAATGTCACGGGATTCGGCCATGAAAGCCATGTCTGCACGTGAGGCCAAGAACGGTTTTGGCCTGATGATCGATACTGCGCGCGTAGCGCCTGTGCTGATTGAAAAGCATGGGCGCGGCGTCGTGGTCGTTATGTCGGTGGAAGAATACGAGCGGCTGTCCCTTCTGGCGGGTGATCTAACAAGGGGCAAAGGGAAGGTTGGGGAGGTATCCAAACGTGGCTGACCGTCACGCGCTGCTGGCCGAGATGACAGGTCACGATTCATGAATCTGATTAAGTCCAAGAAGCGCGTCGCCGATCACGGAGAGGTATTCACCCCGCCGTGGCTGGTTGAAAAGATGCTCGATCTTGTCAAGGGCGAGACCGAGCGCATTGATTCCCGCTTTCTGGAGCCAGCCTGCGGCAGCGGAAATTTTCTGGTCCCGGTCCTGCAACGCAAGCTGGCCGCCGTCGAGAAAAAATTTGGCAAGTCCGCCTTCGAGAAGCGGCACTACGCGCTGCTTGCGCTGATGTGCTGCTACGGGATCGAATTGCTGCCGGACAATATCGCCGAATGCCGGGCGAACATGCTGGAAGTGTTCGCCGAATATCTCAATCTGGTGGACGATGCGGATGACTTGTATCGCGCGGCGTTCTTCGTGCTGTCGCTCAATGTCGTTCATGGCGATGCCATGACCATGCGCGACATGAACGGCGCGCCGATCAGCATGGTGGAGTGGGGATACCTCGGCAAAGGCAAGTTTCAGCGACGCGATTTCCGGTTGGACGTGCTGACCGGCATGGCGGGCTTCAGCGCCGAAGACTCGTTGTTTTCCCAACTCGGCAGGCACGAGATATTTACGCCCACCAAAGTATATCCGCCGATGACGCCGCGTGATCTGGCTGGATTTGCCAGCGGCGAGACGGGGGAAGCCGTATGAACGAGCAGGTGGGGTTTACGCTGCGGGGGCGCAATCCCGATGTTCTTACCTGCATTGCCAACCTCTCCAACGACGAGGTGTTCACTCCGCCGGAGTTTGCCAACCGTATGCTCGATACACTGGCGGAGGCATGGGCCACCAGTAACGGCGGCGCAAATATCTGGGCGGATAGCACGGTCACGTTCCTTGACCCGTTCACGAAATCCGGCGTGTTCCTGCGGGAGATCACCACGCGGCTGATCACCGGGCTGGCGGCGGAAATCCCCGATCTGCAAACTCGGGTCGATCATATCTTGATGCGGCAAATATTTGGCGTCGGCATCACCAAGCTAACCAGCCTGCTTGCGCGGCGCAGCCTATATTGTTCGAAACACGCCAATGGCGAACATTCAGTGGCGAAGGGGTTTGCCACCGAGAGCGGCAATATTTGGTTCGAGCGCACTGAACACACATGGATGGCCGGGAAGTGCAAATTCTGCGGCGCGAGCAAAGAAACATTAGACCGAGGCGAGGGATTTGAAACCCACGCCTATGCGTTCATCCATACCAACGATATCAAGTCTCGGATCGCCGAGATTTTTGGGGGCGACATGCAATTCGACGTGATCATAGGAAATCCGCCATATCAGTTGGAGACTGATGGACATGGCAAGCAGGCGCGCCCCATTTACCACCAGTTCGTCCAACAAGCCAAAGAACTTGAGCCACGCTATCTCTCGATGATCATTCCTGCGCGATGGTTTGCTGGTGGCATGGGTCTGGATGAATTCAGGGAATCCATGCTTTCTGACGACCGCTTACGTTCGATTGACGACTATCTTAGCGCATCGGATGTGTTTCCGGGTGTAGGCCTGAAAGGTGGGGTTTGCTACTTCCTCTGGAAAAGGGGAAATTCCGGCCAATGCCGCGTCACTACCCATTTCAAAGATTGGCCAGTTTCTACAGCCGAGCGGCCGTTACTTGAAGAAGGGGCCGACATCTTCATTCGCTTCAATGAAGGTTTGTCAATCCTTAAAAAAGTAGTGGCCGTTGAGACTGGACAATCTGTGTCGGTGTCGCTGCCCGCAAGCAAGCGTTTTGACCAACTTGTCAGCTCAATTGGCGCATTCGGTCTAGATAGCACATTTAAGGGAAAACCGAATCAGTCGGGTGATGCTCTCAAGGTTTATAGAAATGGCGGGGTTGGATATATCGCGCGCGCTGAGGTTACGAAGGAGCGCCATTCTTTCGATAAATGGAAAGTATTTATTGGGCGCGCCGCGCCAGGAACAGGAAACCGAGATACTTACCCTCATCGAATCATCAGTACGCCATTTATTGGGGAACCCGGCAGTATCTCATCATGGACATACATGTACATCGGGCCATTTGACGAAAGAAGCGAGGCCGAAAGTGTTCTGAGTTACCTCACGTGCCGGCTAACTCGATTTCTGATTCTGTTACATAAACCCTCACAGGACACCACTCGCAAGGTCTACACCTTTGTTCCTGCGCAGAGTTGGACGCAGCGATGGACAGACGCAGAACTCTACCAAAAATACGGTCTCACTGAGCCTGTTGCAGAATGGGCTCCAACCCTGTCGATGTCCGCTTGCCCCCGCGCTGCGGGGCTGATTCCCTCGGGTGAGG
>NZ_BMDZ01000018.1 GCF_014636235.1 Tistrella bauzanensis | reverse complement strand
GGAGGACGGGCCGCCTCACGCCGTCCCAGGCGACGGTGACGCTCTAAACCAGCCCGCCGCGCTCATTGCGCGACAGCCTCTTCGAGGTTAGGAAACTGGCCAAGCAGCAGCAGAACCGCCGCCCAGCCCCAGATCTCGATGGTGTGGGCCACAAGCATGCCCAGGGTCGCCAGCGCCACCAGCATCGGCACGGCCAGCGGCGCATTGCCCAGGATGTTCGAGGCATGCGCGCCCGACCGGCGCAACAGCGCGATCACCGCCAGCGTCGCCGCCACATGAACCGCGATGGTCAGCAGGATCAGACCGGTTGCCAGCATCAGCTGGAAACCGACGCGGGCGTCAGGCGCAAGGGCGGCATCGATCATGGGCAACGGGCTCTGCATGGTGGCCGGCAGGATGGCGGATCGGGCAGGATGGCGGGTCGGGCACCAACCTATCCTGCCTCCCGGCGCCGGGAAAGCCTCCGCACTGTGACTGCAGAGCGAACACCTGCCGTCAGCGCAGCCGCTTGCGTCCGGTGATCATCGCCGCGATCAGGTTCACCGGCCCGGCCACGCTGTCAATGACAGCCACCGCCGCATGCAGCAAGGCCAGCGGGATGATCGCCTCGGCGGCGGCCTCGTGCAGCTCTTCCACCCAGCCCACGCCCCAGAACATGTCGGTGGTGGTCATGATGCCGGTGATCGACACCACCGCCAGCAGGGCCATCAGCGTCAGCATCATCACCGCGCCGGCGGGATTGTGGCTGCGATAGATCCGGGCCCGCCCGGCGATACGATCGCGCAGATAGCCCAGAAGTACCGCCGGTGTGGGCACGAAGGCCCGGAACCGCGCCGGTTCGGTGCCGACGAACCCCCACAGGATGCGCACGGCCAGCGCGCCGGCCACGACATAGCCGACCCAGCGGTGCGGCGCCTCGCCCTCTTCCAGTATGGCCAGATCCAGCAGGCAGCCCACCACCACCAGCCAGTGAAACAGCCGGACGACCGGATCCCAGACCCGGACGCCCGGCCCGGCGCGCGACAGTTCCACGGCCGGGCCTGAACGGGACATGGCTCAGTCGATCTCCTGCTTCACGATCCGGGCATCGGTCGGGTCGAAATAGACCTCGGCCTTGCGGCCATCCTTGTCATGGCCATAGATCTCGTAGCAGTTGCCTTTGGTCACCTCGAAGCTGCGGATGTCCTTGAAACCCATCTCGGCGATCTTCGCCTTCATCTGGTCTTCCGGAATCCATGTATCCCTGGCGGCGGTGGTACAGGTGGGCCCGGCCAGTGCGGGGGCCGCAAGCGCCACCAGAACAGCCGCCGGGGCAGCGACGCGGGCAAGCAGGCGGGAAAGGGTCATCATCGGGCCTCCGGGCAAAGGGAGGGGCATCGGACCTTCCGGCGCCCGTCCAGGCCCAGACACTAGTCGCTGCCGCTTGCGGCTGGCTTACACCGGCCTGACGCGCCCCTTACACTCGATCGCTTATCGCTTGAACAAGCCCTTCAACTGGTCCAGCGGGTCGGCCGGCTCGCTGCCGTCGGTGTTGGTATCGCCACCGCTCTGGCGGCCCCCCAGCAGGCCTTTCAGCGCGTCGCCGACATCGCCCTCACGCGCACCCTCAATCGCGCGACGCACCGCCTCAGGGTCGTTCAGGCCCTGCCGCAAGGCCCCCTCCAGATCCGGGCGGTAGGACAGGTTGCTCCACGGGCCTTCCACGATCACCGGCACCATCAGCCCGGCCAGATCGGCACGGCCGCCCTGGCCCTCCAGATTGGCCACCGCCTTGGGTTCGATCCGGTAATCGAGCCGGCGTTCCGGCAGGTTCACCGTGCCCGCCGCCGTCACCCGCAGCAGCGGCGCCTGCAACTCGGTGTCGCGGTTGCTGACGATGCCCCGCTCGGCGGTGAAGCTGCCGCCTAACCGGGCGAAATCGGTTTTGCGTTCGGCGCCGCCATCGTCGAAGGCGCCGCCCAGATTGCGGATCATGGCGGCAATGTTGATGCCACGCAGCGCGCCATCCGTCACCGCGTAAAGCCCGCGCCCGGCCAGGCTGCCGATCAGCGCTGCCTGGCTGTTGCCACGCGCGGTCAGGTCGAATTCGGTGCGCCCGGTGCCTTCCAGCCGGTCCGATCCGGTGGCGGCGGTCAGCAGCGGCAGCAGATCCAGATCCTGGAACGTGCCCTTCAGCGACAGCGATGCCGGGCTGGCGCGGCCATTGACGCCGATGATGACATGGCCGCTGCCGCCATAGAGCCCGGTCTGAGGCACATCGACGGTCAGGCGGCGGTCGTCCAGCCTCAGCGCCAGTTCGGTCGCCCCCAGCCGGGTGTCGCGGATCGTCACCGAGCCCGCATTGATGGTGACATCGGCATCCGCCACCGCCAGCGCCGACAGATCGATCGGCGCATCGCTCCAGCCCTGATCGCCGCGGCCGCCAGCGCCGGTCTCAGGCGTCGTGGCGCCCCCGCCGGCATCGGCCGGCAGATAACGGTCCAGCACAAGATCGCCGGTGGCAAGCGCGCCCTCGATCTTCGGTCGCGGGCCCGACAGGTCCAGCGCCATCCGGCCGGTGGCCTCGATCTCGTCAACCGTCAGGCGGGCATCGCTCAGGGATACCCGTGCCGGCGTCGCATCCATCCGGCCGGCCAGCGACAATGCCGACAGCGCGCCATCGGGCAGCGCCAGCGGCGTGCCCATGGCATCGGCCAGACCACGCGGATCGGGCACGGTCACCGCGCTGGTGCCGGCAAAGCCCGGCTGGCCGCCCGGCAGCGCCGTGCCATCCAGCACGATGCGGGCGTCCCGCAGGCCCAACTCCACCCGCGCCGGGGTCTCGCGCCCCTCGATCACCGCCCGCGCGGTTTCGGCGCGCGCCGATATGGCGACCGGCATGTCGCGCCACACGGCATCGCCGGTCAGGGTCAGGGGCGTGTCCAGGGTTTCGGTCGCGACGGTCAGGTTCACGTCGTCCAGCCGCTGTTCGGTGCCGCTGGCCGCATCGCGATAGAGCACCGTGCCGTTGGTGATACGGACATCGCCCAGAGTGAGGCCGCTCAATCCGCCTTGGCCGCCCCCACCCGGCGCCGCGCCTCCCGATGTCGACGTCTCTGGTGCATCCGCTGCCGGCGCTGCCGGCTGGACGGTGCCGGACATGGTCTCGCCCCCGGCGGCGATCTGCCAGTTGGCGGTGCCGTCCGCCCGTCGTTCCAGCCGGATCACCGGCTGATCCAGCACGAAGCGCGCCACCCGCACCTCGCCCGACAACAGCGGCCACAGCGCCAGTTCCACCGCCATATGGTCGATCTTGGCCATCTCGCCCGCATCCGACCAGCTGGCATTGCCGAACCGCACCTGGTTCACATCCACCGCCAGCACCGGCAGCAGCGACAGGCTGACATCGCCGTCGATGGCAAGCGTGCGGCCTGTCCGGGCCTCCACCTCGGCCACCACCCGGCGCATGATCGCATCGGTCGGGATCAGGAAAGGTGCCGCGACCGCCGCGCCGATCAGCAGCACCACGATCACCGCGACCGCGATCAGAAGCTTTCTAACCATGCGTTCGTCCCTCCCCTTGTCCGGCGCCCGCCCCGCCCGGTCGGCAGGGTTTCCCATCATCCGGGCGGGTCATCGAAAACCTTGCCCCACAGCAGACACCATGTCCGGTGACAGAAAAAAGGGCGGACCCGCATCTTCATGCGAATCCGCCCTTCTTCACCTATCCCGGCCCCGGACACACGCCCCGATGGAGGCGCCGTCCAGAGCCGGCAGATCAGTCGCGTATCGATCCGTCCGTCAAAGGCCTGATCAGTTGGCCAGGCGCAGGATGACGACGCGGTTGCGCTGCTCACGCACGCCATCGGCGGTCGCGACCGGCACGTTGCGCTCGCCATGGGCGGTCGCGGTGATCGCGTTGCGCGGCACGCCCAGCTTCACCAGCTCGGCAGTCACCGACTCAGCGCGGCGGGTCGACAGGCGATCGTTGTAGGGGATCGGGCCCGAACGGTCGGTGTGGGCATCCAGACGCAGAGCGACGCTCTTGCGCTCCTTATAGGCCGCGGCGGCATCACGGATGATGTCATAGGCCTGACCATGCAGCTGGGCGCTATCCCACGGGAAGAAGATCTGGAATTCGACCGGCTTCACGACCGCGACCGGCTGCGGGGCCGGGGCGGGCTTGGCTTCGAGTTCGGCCATCGCATCCTCGAACATCTTGCGGCAGGCCGCGATGTCCTCGGGCTGATGATTTTCTTCCTGCTCCTGCACCCAGCAGTCAAAGCCCGCCTGGGCCTTGGCAGCGGCGACCGGCTTCGACGCCATGGCGCCACCGTTCAGCTGGGTCATCAGACGCTGACGGGCCGAGCTGAGGGCCGGCAGCGAGCCGCGGGGCAGATACCAGTCTTCCAGCTGCTCCGGCGGAACGACGGTGCCCTGCCGGGCCCAGTCACCCTTCTGGGCGAAGACGTCGCCGTCGACCCAGTCGAACTCAGCACGCTCGGCACGCGACAGCGCCAGATACTCGTCCGACAGAGCGGCGAGGAACGGGTCGCTCGGCGCCGGCGTCTGCGCGATGCTGTCCGGGTCGATGAGACCGCAGGCGGAAATGCTGCCGGCGACGAGGCCGACCACGGCAAAGCGATTCAGCGCGTTCATTATGGATTACCCTCCTTGGTGAAGCCGATCGGGTGGTTGCCCGGCATCCTATCGAAATCGGCACATGATGCCCGAGTCATCGTCGTGGCTTTTTCGTCACCCTTCGTGCACGTCTCTCGACGCCTGCACTCCAGGTCGGACACACCGCGCGATGGAACGGCGAGCTGCGACGAAACGGAGATCATGCAACCCCCGCTGTGCTTCGCGATCCGGCATGCCGGTACCGGCCGGGAAAGGCTTGGTCCCCGCCGCTCAGGCATGCCGCACCGCACGAAGGCGCAGTATCGAGACTACTCCCGAAACCGGCCGGAAAAAACAGGCAACGGCGCCCTTGGAACCGTTGACCACGGCAGTTTGATCCCCGCCGCCGGGCAACGGTCGTCGATTCCTGGTCGATGCCCATCATTGATCGGTGCATGGTGGATGCCGGCCGTTGATCCATGATGGGCAAACCGGGACGACGCCACATAGTGTCATAGCATCCTTAATGTTTCGCGACACCGGTCCAGGTCAAGGGTTGCTTCCAATGAGCCTCTCTGTTGTGCATCATTCCTGCTACACTGTGCCTTTTCCGCCACGAAATCGCTTCCCGATCGGCAAATTTGCGGCCTTGAAAGCCTATCTGGACCGGGCACCGTTCGCACACCGGCTGCGCGTGGTGGAGCCGCAGCCGGCCTGTGCGTCAACCTTGTCGCGGGCGCACACCGCCGATTACGTGGCCGACGTGCTGGCCTGCCGGCTGGACGCCGCTGCCGTGCGCCGGATCGGGGTGCCGATCATGCCCTCGGTCGTCACCCGCTCGACGACCGCCGTGGGCGGCACGATCGCCGCCGTCAGCGCGGCGCTGGAACAGGGGGTCGCCTGCAACACCGCCGGCGGCAGCCACCACGCCCATGCCGGCTTCGGCGCCGGATTCTGCGTGTTCAACGATGTCGCTGTCGCCGCGTGCTGGGCACATCACGTGGTGGGACTGGCGCATGTTCTGATCGTCGATCTGGATGTGCATCAAGGCGACGGCACGGCGCGGATCCTGGCCGGCCAGGACTGGGCCGTCACTTTCTCGATGCATGCCGCGCGCAATTTTCCGGCCCGCAAAGCCTTGAGCACGCTGGATATAGAGCTTGCCGACGGCACTGGCGACGGGGTCTATCTGGACCATCTGGAAGACACGCTGCCAGGGCTTCTGGACAACCCGCGCCCCGATCTGGTGATCTATCTGGCGGGGGTCGATCCGCATCGGGACGACCGCCTGGGACGGCTGGCCCTGACCGATCGCGGGCTGGCCGCCCGCGAACACATGGTGCTCGATCAGTGTCTCCGTCGTGGCATTCCCGTGGCGACGGTGATCGGCGGGGGCTATGCCGATGACATGGCGGCCCTGGCACAGCGCCATGGCATCGCGATCGAGACCGCATCAAGGCTTGCGGAGGCCTATCGTCTGTGAATGACCTGCCCGATCAGGCGATGCCGGCCCGTGCACCAGTGTCGACCGATGCGCCAGTGTCGACCGATGCGCCAGTGTCGACCGATGCGCCAGTGTCGACCGATACCATTCCACCGAACTCAGTTGCCGGGATCGCGGCAGCGGTGGCGGCGGGAGTCCGGCGGATGCTGGAAGAGGCGATGGATTGTGCGGTGCTCGCGGAATTTCCACTCAAATCCGGCCGGCGGGCCGATCTGATGGCGCTGGACGGCCACGGCCGCTTCCTGCTGATCGAGATCAAGAGCGGCCCGGCGGATTTCCGCTCCGATAATAAATGGCCCGATTATGCCGCCTGGGCCGACCAGTTCTATTTCGCGGTGCCCGAGACCTTTCCTCAGGGGCTGCTGCCCCAGGCAGAAGGGCTGATCGTCGCCAATCCTTACGAGGCCGCGATCCTGCGCGACGCCGCACCCCGCCCGCCGCTCAACCCGGCACGCCGCAAGGCGCTGACCCTGCGCTTCGCCCGCATTGCCGCCCGGCGACTGTCGGGAGGGTCCGCGCCCGCGGTTATCTAAAGAACAGGCGCACCCGCGCCCACGACTATTTAAAGAACGCGCGCACCCGCGCGCCGGGTCACCTGAGTGTGGCCTCGATCGCCGCCACAACCTCGGGCGCGGTCGGCTCCACCCGCGACGGCCAGCTGGCGACCGCCCGGCCCTCGCCATCGATCAGATATTTGTGAAAATTCCACCGCGGCTGCGCGTCCTCGCCCAGGCTTGCCACCAGCCATCTGAACAGCGGATGGGCGGCGTCACCGCGCACGACCTGCTTGCTCGCCAGGGGGAAATCGACGCCATAGGTGACGGTGCAGAAGTCGCGGGTCCGGGCCGCGTCGTCATATTCCTGACCGCCGAAATCACCCGACGGCACGCCCACCACCATCAGCCCCTGGTCGCGATAGCGCTGCCACAGCGACACCAGCCCCTCATATTGAGGTGTGAAGCCACAGAGCGAGGCGGTGTTGACCACCAGGATCGGCCGGCCCGCCCAGGCGCCGAGATCGATGGTGCCGCCGTCGATCGCCGGCAGGGTGAAGTCATAGGCGCTCATCGCATCGCCCTCCGTCTCGCCGATGGGTGCTGCGGCGGATGCGCCGCGCGGAATGGCTCCAGCCGGCATGGCAACCATCAGACCCACCGCGATCAAGGCCGCCACGGGCATATGCCGAAAATGCGTGGGAGTGACCATGACCTGCCTCCTTGCATCCCTCAGGTTGCATCCCTCAGGCCGGCCATGATTGTGCCGGGCCGCCCTGCCCGTTCAGGATAGGGCGGCCCGTGGCGGCTTCAAGGCCGGAGGTGGATCACGACGACCGGCGATCGGCGAAGTAGCTGCGGGCGTTCACCAGAATCTGCCGGCGGCCGACATGGTCGGGCGGGCTGACCATGCCTTCCGATTCCATCCGCTCCACCAGACGGGCGGCGCGGTTATAGCCGATCTGCAGGTGCCGCTGCACGAAACTGACCGAGACCTTGTCCTCCCGCAGGATCAGGGCCACGGCCTGCGCGAAAATGTCGCCATCATCATCGCCGTCCGGCGCGCCGTCATCAGCCGGCAGACTGTCGATCGGCATGTCGCCATCGTCATCCTCGGTGACGCTGTAGACATAGTCGGGCCGGCCCTGGCCGCGCAGGTGCTCCACGACCTCCTCGACCTCGCGGTCGCTCACGAACGGCCCGTGGACACGGGTGATGCGTCCGCCCGCGGCCATGAACAGCATATCGCCCTGGCCCAGAAGCTGTTCGGCGCCGGCTTCCCCCAGAATGGTGCGGCTGTCGATCCGGCTGGTGACCTGGAACGAGATCCGGGTCGGGAAATTGGCCTTGATCGTGCCGGTGATCACATCGACCGACGGCCGCTGGGTGGCCATGATCAGGTGAATGCCGGCCGCGCGCGCCATCTGCGCCAGCCGCTGGATCAGCGTCTCGATTTCCTTGCCGGCCACCAGCATCAGGTCGGCCATCTCGTCGACGACCACCACGATATAGGGCAGGTGCTCCATCTCGACGATCTGTTCCTCGAAGATCGGCTCCTGCTTCACCTTGTCATAGCCGACCTGCACCCGGCGCGTGACCTGCTCTCCGCGCAGTTCAAGCTCGGCGACCCGGGTGTTGTAGCCCTCGACATTGCGCACGCCCAGATGCGACATCGCGCGATAGCGGCTCTCCATCTCGCGCACGACCCATTTCAGGGCGACGACCGCCTTGTTCGGATCGGTCACCACCGGGGTCAGCAGATGCGGGATCTCGTCATAGACCGACAGTTCCAGCATCTTCGGGTCGACCATGATCAACCGGCACTGCTCGGGCGGCAGCCGGTAGAGCAGAGACAGGATCATGGCATTGATGCCGACCGACTTGCCCGACCCTGTGGTGCCGGCGATCAGCAGATGCGGCATCCGGGTCAGATCGACCACCACCGGCTCGCCACCGATATTCTTGCCCAATGCCAACGGCAGACGATGATTGCCCTGGCTATAGGCCGGCGAGGCCAGAATTTCGCGCAGATAGACCGTGGCACGGCTCTCATTCGGCAATTCGATGCCGATGACGCTGCGACCGGGCACCACCGCGATGCGGGCGGTGATGGCGCTCATCGAGCGTGCGATGTCGTCGGCCAGATTGATCACGGTCGATGACTTGGTGCCGGGTACCGGCTCAAGTTCGAACAACGTCACCAGCGGGCCGCGCCGCACCTCCATGATCTCGCCACGGATGCGGAAATTGCGCAGCACGGTTTCCAGCTTGCGGGTCTTGTCGGCCAGCACGCCTTCATCCAGTGCCGGATCATCCTCGGCTTCCGATGTCGCCAGCAGCGCCAGCGGCGGCAGATTGTAGCCGGGAGCAGGCTCGAAATCGGCATCGGCAGCAGCGCCGGCCTCCACCTCCGCCTGAATGTCGAACCCGTCGCCCTCGTCCGGCAGATCGTCGCCGGCCAGCTCCGGCGCATCCAGCCACGGCGCGTCGCCGGTGTCGTCGGCGTCGGGTGCCAGACCGTCGTCCTCGACCTCATCCTCCGATGCCTGCAGCGCGACATCGAGCTCGGACTCAAGGGTCGGCTCGGGCTCCGGTTCGGCTTCAGGCTCCGGTTCGGGCGCCGGTTCGGCTTCAGGCTCGGCCTCAGCTTCGGGCTCGAACGCTGGGGCTTCCGGCTCCGGCTCCGGCTCCGGCTCCGGCTCCGGCACAGATGCCGAAACCGGCTGGTCGTCAACGACCGGCAGGCCGCCTTCCGCATCGGCGGCATTGGCGGCGGCAAGGCTCGCGAAATCGAACACCGGATCCTCGCCGGGCACCACCTCGGCAACCAGCAGCTCGCCTTCCATGAACGGTGGCGGCAGCATCAACGGCGCCACCAGGGCCAGGGCTTCGGCCTCGTCCACCCAGGTCTCGGGCTGATCGTCGGGTTCCAGCGCCGGGGCCAGCGCCGCCTCGGTCCATTCCACACCGGCCAGGAAACCATAGGCGACCGCGAGTGCCGCCGCCTGGTCATCGGTGCCGGTGGCATAGATGATCGACGCCTGGTCGGTACCGGGATAGGCCTCGATCGCCCATTCCCGGGTGCCGGCGCCTTCCAGTTCCACCTGCACCAGACGGAAGGGGCGATCGGTCATGGCGCACCACAGGCCGAATTCCTCGGCGCGCGGCGGCAGGCTGTGATCCTGGTCGGCCTCGCGGCGCGGGTCCAGATCGGGCAGCGTGAAGGGGCGTCTCGCGTTCATGCGTCCACCCTGTAGGCAGCGACGAGCAACTTGCTGACCTCACCATCGAGATCGAAGAATGGCAGCACCAGACGTTCCCATGTCTGTTGCTGGCCGTCAAACAGGGCCGTGTACACCCGCGACACCGGCAGGCGTTCGGCGCGCACGGCATCGTATTCCGCGGCCAGCACCACCGCCCGGTCGGCGGCGATGCGTGCCAGCGAGCAGCCGGTCAGATCGGTGCCGAAGGCCGCGGCATAGGCGGGGCTGTAATAGCGATAGACATAGCCGGCGGTGTCGTCCAGGCCGACGATCGCCATGTCGTCCAGCCACGGACGCAGATCCGCGGGGGCCATGCCGTCGAGGGCCGGAAAGCTGCCGCCGGCACACAGGCGCAACCACAGCGCATAAAGCGCCTTCAGCCTGGGATGCCGCACGACGAGCGCCAGATGGGATGAGGACATCGCGAAACCGATTGCGAGAAGGGTGGACGATAAGACGGCCGGCCACGCGTTGCCACACGGCCGGCTGATGGTGGTTGTCTGGCCGGGTCGGTGGCCCCGGTCAGGCCTTCAGCTTCCAGCCGCGGTTCAGCACCATCCAGCAGGCGATCCCCAGAACCAGATCCACACCCCCCAGCACCAGCACGCCGGCCAGAACCGACCCGTCGGCATGGCCGGTCATGCCATAACGGATACCGTCGATCATATAGAAAAACGGATTGATGTGTGCCGCAAAGCTCCACCCATCCGGCAGCCGGTCGACCGAATAGAACGTGCCCGACAGAAACGACAGGGGCGTGATGACAAAATTCGTGATCGCCGCCATCTGATCGAATTTATCAGCCCACACCCCCGCCAGAATGCCGATCAGCGCCATCATCAGCGATGCCGCCAGCAGGTGGAACAGCACGAAGCCGGGCTTGGCGAATTCGAAATGCACGAAGGGGCTCATGGCGGCGATCAGCACCACGCCGACCAGCACGCCGCGGGTGACCGCGCCAAGCGCATAGCCCAGGGTCAGTTCGGTGGCCGACAGCGGCGCCATCAGAACGTCGACGATGTTGCCCTGCACCTTCGAGATCATCAGCGAGGATGACGAATTCGAGAACGCGTTCTGCACCACCTGCATCATCACCAGCCCCGGGGCCAGGAATTCCAGATAGGGCACGCCGCCGATCACCTCGACCGACCGGCCCAGCGCCAGCGAGAAGATGGCCAGGAACAGCAGCCCCGTCACCACCGGCGCGGTCAGCGTCTGGCCGGCGACCTTGCCGAAACGGCGGACTTCGCGCAGATACAGCGTGGCGAAGCCCCGCCAGTTGACCGCCCCCATATGTCGCGGCTCGCCCATCTCGTCACCTCGCCTCGCCCGGAACCGGCGGCACCCGCCGCCGCCCCGCCCATGCCGCATGAGGGCGGCCAGACGGGGCCGCCGGAGGATAAGCGCCGTGGACGGGCGGGGCAAGCCCGAGGGGCCGGCGGAACCGTGAACGTGCCGGGCCGGGCGGTCAGCGCACCGGCGAGGTGCTGCCGCCGGCATCGCCGGTGCCGTCGTCCAGTTGCGGCGGGCGGCGGACATCCTCGTCACCCGGCAGCTCTGCGGCCGTATCCGGCCGCGCGGGCGTGGCGGCATCCCCGGTGGGGGGCCCGTCACCGGCTGGGGCCCCGTCGCCGGCTGGAGCCCCGTCGCCGGCTGGAGCCCCGTCGCCGCCTGAGGGCACATCATTGGCAGGCCCCCGGCCATCATCATGGCGGCGACCATCCCCCATCAGCCGGATCGGCGCCGGCGGCGCCTTGCCGTCCTTGTCGGCGCCGAAATAGAGCGTGGTG
Source organism: Tistrella bauzanensis (assembly GCF_014636235.1). Lineage (NCBI taxonomy): Bacteria > Pseudomonadati > Pseudomonadota > Alphaproteobacteria > Geminicoccales > Geminicoccaceae > Tistrella > Tistrella bauzanensis. Next base: position 63,316 of record NZ_BMDZ01000018.1, on the reverse strand, counting down.
TGCGGGAACGGAATTTCCACGCCGGCGGCGTCGAAGGCCTCCTTGATCCGGGCATAGAAGGCCCGTTTGATGCCCCATTGCTGGCCGGGCTTCACCATGATCCGGGCGCGCACCACCACCTCGCTGGCGCCGAAGCGATCCAGACCGAAAATCTCGATCGGCTGCAGGATCTGGTCGCGGAATTCGGGCTCGCGGGCCATCTTCAGCCCCACCTCGCGCATCATCTCGGCCACATCGCCCACATTCTCGCGATAGGCCACCCCGATATCCAGCAGGGCATACGAAAAGTCCTTGGTCAGATTCTGCACGATGTCGACCGCGCTGAACGGCACGGTGCGCACCACGCCCTCGACGTCGCGCAACCGGATGGTGCGCACGGTCATCCGCTCGACCACACCGGTCTGACCGGCCACCGTCACCACATCGCCAACCGAGATCGTGTCTTCGAACAGGATGAAGGCGCCGGTGATGAAATCCTTCACCAGCGTCTGGGCGCCGAAGCCGATCGCCAGGCCGACGACGCCGGCGCCGGCCAGCAGCGGCCCGATATCGATGCCGATTTCCGAGAACACGGTCAGGACCACCACCAGGCTCAGGATGATCATCACCACATTGCGCAGCATCGGCAGCAGGGTTCTGGCGCGGGTGGTGGGCGCGCGGCTGCCGTCTTCCTTCAGGCGGCGGTTGATGGCGCCGTCGACCATTTCCCAGATCACCAGCGCGCCGACCACGAACACCACGATCTTGACCAGCGCCCCGATCACCGAGGCGCCCGCATCCGAGGCGAGCCAGGCAAGCCCGCCCAGGCCCCATGCCTCCAGCAGCGCCAGCACCGCGAAGACGTGGATGAACCCCACCAGCGCCGCGCGGGTCACCGCCAGATAGCGGTTCACCCGTGCCTCGATCCCCGGATGGCGTTCGACAAATTCATCCGACACCGCGAACAGCCGGCCAAGGCCGCGTTCGGCCGCCAGAACCGCCAGCCGGTCGATCAGCACGATCACCGCGGTGGCGAAGGTCGCCCGCGCCATGAAGGTGAAGCCGCCCTCCACGCCCAGCAGCCAGATCGCCGCCGCCACCGCGACATAGACCAGCGCCAGCACATGCCAGCTGTCGGCCAGACGGGTCCGCAGGGTGTGCATGCCCCGCCGCGTCACCTCCACCGCCCGGTCGGCAGCGGCGCTGGCAAGATCCGTCGGGACATCATCGCGGCGGGGGGCATCATCGCGGCGCTGGGTATCGTCGCGGTGGTAGGTATCATCGCGGTGGGGGGCACCATCGGATGTGGCGGTCGCGGCCGTGTCTGTGGCAGCCCCCAATGGCGCCGAACCATCCCCCGGGTCGGCCATGGCCGCGGTGGCGCCGGGCCAGGCGGCACCATCCGGTTCGGGCGTGCCGCGCCCGGCAATAAACGCCGCCACCTCGTGGCGGTTCTGAAGGATCACCACCGCGGCCAGACTGGCCACGAACAGGCCGAACAGCTTCAGCGCCACCTTCAGCACCGGCGCCGACATGCCCAGCGCCTGGGCCGCATCATACAGGAACCAGCCATAGATGATGATCCGGACGAAACGGCGCAGCCAGATATAGCAATAAGCCGCCGTTTCGTCGCCGATCGGCAGCGGCCGCAGCCGTCGGGTCTGCGGCCGGATCAGCATCCGGCCCAGCGCCATCACCACCCGCACCGCCAGATTGGCCTGGACGATGGCGATGGCGATGGTCGCGGCCTCGCCCGTCGGCCGCACCAGGGTCACCGCCGCCGCCGCACCACCGGCAAAGGCCATGATCCCCAGCAGATCCAGAAACAGCAGCCCGGCGCCGCGCATCACCCGCCGCCAGCGCGCCGCCGGCGGATTGATCATCAGCCGCCCGCGCGGCCGCCTCAGCAGTGCCTTGACGACGGCCTCGGCCACGAAGCCCGCCGCCACCACCGCCACCAGCCGCAAGGCCAGATCCAGCCAGTGACTGCGCTTCTGCGGATTGGCCAGTACCCGGCTGATGCGCTCAACCTCGTCGGGCGCGCGCGACAACGACACCGCCGCCCGCTGCAGGTCGCGCCCCAGAACGTCCAGCCGATTGGCGATCACCGTCGCCGGGCCGTCCAGGAACGGCATCACCAGCTCGGCCGCCAGTGCCTCCTGATCCGGTTTTGGGGCATCGGCGGCGCGCAGCCGCTCCACCAGCTTCTCGCGGCCGGCCGGGTCCTCGATCAGCTTGATCAGCGCCTCGATCTCGGCATCAGAGCCGGCGGCGGCCCCCTCGGCGGCGGCCCCGTCGGCAGGCTGGGACGCAGACGGCAGGCCCGGCAGCAATTGCGCCCGTACAGGCGCCGGCGCCACCAACCCGTGCAGCAGGCACAGGGTCAGCGCCAGGCATGCCGCCGCCAACCAGCGTCCCGGCCGGGCGTGCGGCGCCGCCCTCCCTCTGTGATCGGCGTCCATGGCGCAGCCGGTATTCGTTGTGGCACGGCCGGCATGGATGGTGTCGTTGCCTGGAGAGCGGCGCTTTAAAAGACGCGTCATGGATGGACCAGCGGTGTTTGAGGACGGGGCGCGCAACAGCGGCAGGCGCTTGAGAATGAAGAGCGCATCGACCGTATGGTGATGCCACGGCTCCGTCAATCGCACCGCGGCCTGGTCACCATTCGGTCATCACCGCATCCCGCGCCCAGAATCGCCCACAAGTTGCACCATATCGGGCCAACCGCATAAAAACGCGGGTCATTTCCATGGAAATGCCTTAAAACAATCGCAATAAGAGATTTGTTCGGTTTCATATCGCGGAATCAGAACATTCCACAAGGCCGGACCCGCATCCGCATCGATGACGCAGGGCCCCGGGCAGGGGCCTGCGAGGGGGAGTTCACGGGGACATGACCACAATCTGCGGCCGCGCCACGCGCGGCGTTCTGACGGGGGCATTCAGGGCCGCCGCCGTCGGCATGGCGGCGCTGTGCGCAACCGCCGCCATCTCAACCGGCCTGTTGACCACCACGACCGCGGCCCGCGCGGCGGATCCGGCCCGGGTCACCTTCGCCACAATCAGCAACACCTCGGATGAATACGCCCTCGGCGTCGCCTGGTCGACCCTGCTCGACAAGGCGGATGCCGGCGTGGCGATGCAGGTCGCCCCCCATGGTGGCACATCCAAGCTGCTGCGTGGCGTGGTCGACAAGGACTGGGAGATCGGCATCATCGCCTCGCCGCATCTGCTCTATGCCCGCGACGGGCTGTTCATGTTCAACGGCCGTGGCGACACCAGCAAGTATTACGACGACGTCCGCGTGCTGCTGACCCTGGAAAGCGGCGTCGCCCATTACGTCGTCCGGGCCGGCAGCGGCATTCACACGCTCGCCGACCTGAAGGGTAAATCCATCGCTCTCGGCACGCCCGGCGGGTTCTCCGGCACCATCAACGAAGCCCTGCTCGCGGCCCACGGCCTGGATGTCCACGGCGGCGACGTCCAGGGTCAGTATGTCGAATACGCGACCGCCATGGATGAATTGCGCAACGGCACCATGGACGCGGTCTATCTGTGGGGTGGTCTGCCGCAGGGCGCCGTCGCTTCGGGCGCGCTGCAGAGCGAGCTTGCCTATATCGGCGTCGACGATGCGGCGATGACCGGCTTTCACAAGACATTTCCCGCCGCCGATTATTACGACCGGGTCGTGATCACGCCCGAGATGCTGAAAACCGCCTATGACGGACACGTCAAGGCCGATGCGCCGGTCACAAGCTGGACCACCCGCATGCAGATCATCGTCCATCGCGACATGCCGGATGATGTCGCCTATGCGCTGGTCAAGGCGTTGTGGACCCATATCGACGACGTTCACGCCGCATCACGCGAGTTGCGCGCGATGACCATCGACAGCGCCGTGCAGAGCGCCAGCGGCATCATTCACCCTGGCGCGAAACGGTTTTACGTCGAACAGGGCGTGATGAAGCCCTGATCGCCTGAACCGGCGGCCAGAGCGGCTCGATCACCTGCGGCTCCATCACCTGCGGCGTATCGACCGCCGCCGCCCCGCCCGCCCGCATATGGCCCCCAAAGGCGATCGCCCGCCGCGATAACGGCCGGCGCCTGCCCATCCGCCCATGCCGAAAACACCCGGTGCGCCTGGCCCCGACGGGCAATTGCACCGGCAGGGGAAGGCTTTGCCCATGACCATCACCTCAAGCGGCGACGATCTCGGCCACATGACCGGAGACGGCGTCTGGATCCGGGCGACGGCCCGGCTGGCCGATGCCTGTGGTCTCGCTCTCATGATCTTCATCCTGGCGACGATCCTGCTGGGCGAAATGCCCCTGCCGGTGCAGCGGGGGATCGTCCTGCTGCTCGGCTCGGCGGCGATCCTGCTGTCGCAGCCCAGCCTGCCGCCCTCGTGGCGCCGGACCACCGGCGGCACTATCGTCGACCGCCTGCTCACCATCGCCTTCATCGCCACCATTGCCTGGGCGATGATCTATATCTTCATCGACTGGTACGACATGTTCTCGTACCGCATGGGTTTTCCCTTGCCCGAAGACCTGATGGTGTTCGCGGCAACCCTGATCGTCACGCTTGAAATCACCCGCCGGTCATGCGGCCTGGGCATGGCGCTGCTGGTGGTGGGCTTCATGGCCTTCATCTGGGCCGGGCCGTGGCTTCCCGGCGTGCTGCACCACTCCACCGTCCGCGTCGAGGTGGCGCTGGAAGAGATGTTCGGTCAAGGCGGCATCCTCGGCTCGTCGCTGGGGCTGATGGCCTCGATGATCTATGTCTTCGTGCTCTATGGTGCCGTGCTCAGGGCCAGTGGTGCCGGCGAGGCGATCATCCGGCTGGCCGGGCGCGGCACTCGACGGGTTCCGGGCGGTCCGGCCCAGTCGGCCATCGTCGCCAGCATGGGCTTCGGGTCGCTGTCGGGATCGGGCCCCGCCAATGTTCTGGCGACCGGGTCGTTCACCATTCCGTTCATGATCCGCGTCGGCTATCGCCCGAGCTTCGCGGGTGCCGTGGAAGCCTGCGCCTCGACCATCGGCCAGATCACCCCGCCGGTGATGGGCATCGTCGCCTTCCTGATGGCCGACATCACCGGCATTCCCTATGTCACCATCGTCATCGCCTCGATCATTCCCTGCCTGCTGTTTTATGGCAGCATCTCGATCCGTGTGATGCTGGCCGCCAAGGCCGAAGGTCTGTCGCAGGCCGATGCCCGGGCCGCGGCCGAGCTGCCGCCGGTCACGCGCGCCAATGTCATCGAGGGCCTGACCGTCCTTGCCTCGGCCACGGCCATCGTGGTGATGCTGGCGCAAGGCTATTCCCCCGCCTATGCCTGTCTCGCCGGTATCGGCGTGCTGCTGGGCGGTGGCATCTGGCACCGGCCGATGCGCATGGGGCCGCAGAAGATCGTTCAGGTGCTGATCGAGGCGGCGCGCGACGGGCTCAGCCTGCTTGCGATGTGCGCCGCCGTCGGCATCATCCTGGCGGTGGTCAACATGACCGGCATCGGCCTCGCCTTCAGCAAGCTGGTGCTGGCGGTGGGCGGTGACAGCCTGTTCCTGGCGCTGCTCGCGACCATGGTGGCCTCGCTGGTGCTGGGCACCGGCCTTCCCACCACCCCGGCCTATCTGCTGCTGGCCTTCACCGTGGTGCCGGCGCTGGTGCAGCTGGGCCTGCCGGTGATCACGGCGCATCTGTTCATCTTCTATTTCGGCATCATGTCGGCGATCACCCCGCCGGTGGCGCTGTCGGCCTTCTCGGCATCGTCGATCGCACGCACACATCCGATGACCCAGGCCTTCGCCGCGGTCCGGATGGGGGCCACCGGCTTCATCATCCCGTTCCTGATGGTCTATCATCCGGGCGTGCTGATCGTGGATCAGGGACTGGCCCAGATCGTCTCGTCGACCATCGCCTGTGCGGTCGCGGTAACGGCGCTGGCCGCCGCCGATCAGGGCTGGCTGGTCCGCCGGCTCAATCCGGGCTGGCGCATCCTGCTCGGCCTCGCGGCCTTCGGGCTGATCCTGCCGGGCATCACCTCCACCATCGCAGGGATTGCCGTGCTGGTGGCAACGGTTGCGGCACAACTGGTCCTGGCGCGGCGCGAACAGTCACCGGCGATCGCCACGGCGGACTGACCGCCAGACCATCAGGTCACGTCAGGGCATCAGGTCACGTCAGGGCATCATGTCGCGCAGGCGATACCAGCCCATCGCCAGCACCAGCAGCGGCATGCGCGCCCAGCCGCCGGGAAAGTCGATATGGCGCAGGCGGTCGAACAGGTCGAAGCGGCGGCGATCTCCGGCCATCGCTTCGACCGCCAGCCGCCCGGCGAGCGCGGTCAGCGCCAGCCCGTGGCCGGAAAAACCCTGAAGCACGATCAGCCCCGGCGCCACTTCGGTGAAATGCGGCGTGCGGTCATGGGTGATGTCGGCGAACCCGCCCCAGACCTCGGATGTCGGCACCGTGGCCAGTTCGGGAAACACCGCCAGCATCGAGCGGCGCATGCTCCGCTCCAGGTTGATCGGCGGCCGGCCGGAATAACTGACCTTGCCGCCGAACAGCATCCGCCGGTCGCCCGACAGCCGGAAATAATCCAGCACGAAATTGCAGTCGGAGACCGCCACATTGCCCGGCAGCAGCTGGTGGGCCAGGGCCGGGTCCAGCGGCTCCGTCGCCAGCACATAGGTGCCGACCGGCATCACCTTGTGGCGCACCGCCGGCACCAGCCGGCCATTCTCGGCATTGGCCGCCACCACAACATGCGATGCGGTGATGGCGCCCGACTGGGTCTCGACCCGGAACCGGGCGGCGGGCCCGCCGCCCGCGGATGCCGGGCGCAAGATGGCGGTCGCCGAGGTTTCCTCGAAAATCTGGGCGCCGGCCGCCTCCGCCGCCCCGGCCAGCCCGATCGCATAGGCCAGCGGGTCCAGATGGGCCGCGCCATGGTCGAGCATGCCGCCGACATAGCGTGCGCTGCCGACATGATCGCGGATCCGGCCAGCCGGGATCAGTTCCGAACGGTCATAGCCCCAGCGGCGCTCGCGCGCCATCTCGGCCTCCAGATCGCGCAGGTGTCGCGGCTTCACCGCCGCCGTCAGCACGCCGTCGGCCAGATCGCAGTCGATGCCGTGCGCGGCGATGCGGGCGCGGACCAGATCCAGCGCCTCGACGGTCATCTGCCACATCTCGCGGGCCGTATCCTCGCCGACCTTGGCGATCAGCCGGTCGGTGCCCGACGAGAAGCCGCTCAACACCTGCCCGCCATTGCGGCCCGATGCCCCCCAGCCCACGCGCCGCGCCTCGATCAGCGCCACCCGCATGCCGCGCTCCGCCGCGTCCAGCGCCGCCGACAGGCCGGTCAGCCCGCCGCCGATCACGCACAGATCCACCACCAGGTCACCATCCAGCGGCGACCGTCGCCGCATGCGGCCCAGATTGGCGGCGGCATAGCGCGAGCGGGCATGCGGTTCCGGCGGCAGGGGCGGCACGCTGGACATCGGGATGGGGGCTTTCGGATCGGCGGCGGTCATCGGACGTGGTCTCCTTCGACCTTTGGGGCGCGATTTCAGGGGCAGAACCGGCACCCGGAACCGCCATCACGACAGACCGCGCCGAGTATCCGGCCCGCCGCCGGGGCGGGTCAAGCGCGGCCGGCGCCACGGCAGCCATGCGTTCGGCGCGGCCTGCTTGCAATCGTCTCAAACGCCGACGTATCCTTGATCGGTAACGTGTCGGCCCGCCAGGTCCAGCGTCGATCCTGTCAGAATGCCCCCCGCACCCGGCGGTACGGCCCCTCGCATCGCTTGCCCGCCCGTCCCCGTGGTGGTTCGGCCCCGGCTGTCATGGCTCGAACTCTCGTGGCTCCGGCTGACGCCGCCACGCAATGGCGGGCAACGGCTGCCCTGCCCGTCCGGGGCGCGTGGCCGCTTGTCGGTGCGGGGTTCCCTCATATCCTGGTGGTTTATGGATACCCTTGCCGAATGGCTCAAGGCCAATGCGATTACCGAGATTGAATGCCTTGTGCCGGATCTGAGCGGCGTTGCCCGCGGCAAGATCCTTCCGGCCGATAAATTCGTCCGCAGCCTGGAAAGTCACGGGCTCAGGCTGCCCGAGCCGGTGTTCACGCAGACCGTGACCGGCGAATATCCCGACGAGGACATCACCGACGAGGCGATGCCCGACGTCTGGATGAAGCCCGATGAAAATACCGTCCGCAAGGTGCCGTGGTATGTGGATGCCACCGCCCAGGTGCTGTGCGACTGCTATTACCTGGACGGCCGGCCCTGCGATATCGCGCCGCGTTACGTTCTGCGCCGCGTGCTGCAACGCTTCGCCGACAAGGGCTGGGCGCCGGTGGTGGCGCCGGAGCTGGAATTCTTCCTGGTCAAGATCAACCACGATCCCGACTATCCGCTTGAGCCGCCGGTCGGCCGCAGCGGCCGCCCCGAAACCGGCCGCCAGGCCTTCGGCATCGACGCCGTCAACGAATTCGATCCGCTGTTCGAAGAGATGTACGACTTCTGCGAAGCCCAGGAGATCGACATCGACACCCTGACCCACGAGGCCGGGGCCGCACAGATGGAGATCAACTTCAACCATGGCGGCGCGCTGGAACTGGCCGATCAGGCCTTCCTGTTCAAGCGCACGGTGCGCGAGGCGGCGATCCGTCACAAAGTCTATGCGACCTTCATGGCCAAGCCGATGCAGCGCGAGCCGGGCAGTGCCATGCATATCCATCAGTCGCTGACCGATGCCGAGACCGGGGCCAACCTGTTCGTCGGCCAGGGCGGCGCCAGCACCGAACTGCTGTATGGCTTCATCGCCGGCCTGCAGAAATATCTGCCGGCCGTGATGCCGCTGATCGCACCCAACGTGAACAGCTATCGCCGGTTGATCCGCTATTCCGATGCGCCGATCAATGTCGAGTGGGGCTATGAGAACCGCACCTGCGGCCTGCGCGTGCCCCATTCCGAGCCCGAGGCACGGCGGATCGAGAACCGGGTGCCCGGCGCCGACGCCAACCCCTATCTCGCGATCGCGGCCAGCCTTGCCTGCGGCTATCTGGGCATGGTCGAGGGGCTGACCCCGGGCGAGCCGTTGCGCGGATCGGCCTATGTCCGTGCCCATGGCCTGCCCCGGCATCTGCCCGAGGCACTGACCCGGCTGGCCGATTGCGATCCGCTGGTGGAACTGCTGGGCGAGCGGTTCGTGAAGGTGCTGATCGCGGTCAAGGAAGCCGAGTATGATGCCTATTCCAGCGTGATCTCGTCGTGGGAGCGGGAGTGCCTGCTTCTCAACGTCTGAGATTTGGGGCCGGGTGTCGAGACATCGAGGCCCGGCCCGCGATCCCGGCCGATCTGTGCACGAAACCGGACGAGCGGCGTCGAACCTCCCCCGGCCGCGGTTGACCGCGGTACCCGCCTTGTCGAAGAATGCCGGTCGGAACGGTGCGATCCTGTCGAGGGGGAACCCCGATGGGTCACATCCGCTCCGGCTCGCCCCGAATGGCCGGTCCCGACCGGCGGAAACGGAACCGAGCGCGGAAACCGCTTTCAAGACCGCGCGTGATGAGATGAGGCGCCGCCCATGACCACCCGACGACGCACACCGCGCCAGACCGCCGGCGCCTTTGCCGCCGGTCTGCTGACCCTGGCCCTCGGCACCACGGCTGCGACCGCGGCCGAGGAAAAGGTTCTGAACGTGTACAACTGGTCCGATTATGTGGCCGAGGACACGATCTCGAATTTCGAACAGCAGTCGGGCATCAAGGTCAATTACGACGTCTATGACAGCCAGGATGTGCTTGAATCCAAGCTTCTGGCCGGCCGATCGGGCTATGACATCGTGGGGCCGACGCTGGCGCCCTATGCCGCGCGCCAGCTCGCGGCCGGCATCTACCAGAAGCTCGATCCGTCGAAGATCCCCAATCTCGCCAATCTCGACCCCAAGCTGATGGAGCGGGTGGCGAAATACGACAAGGACAACGCGCATCTGGTGCCCTATATGTGGGGCACCACCGGCATCGGCTATAACGTGAAGATGGTCAAGGAACGGCTGGGCGAAGACGGGCCGCTCGACAGCTGGCGCCTGCTGTTCGACCCTGAGGTCGTGGCCAAGCTCGCCGATTGCGGCGTGTCGGTGATGGACAGCCCCGACGAGACCTTCCCGGCGATGCTGAACTATCTGGGCCTCGATCCCGACGGCCATAAGGTGGATGAGGTCGACAAGGTGGCCGAGGGCTACATGAAAGTGCGGCCCTTCATCCGCAAGTTCCACAACAGCCAGTACATCAACGATCTGGCCAATGGCGAGGTCTGCGTCGCCATGGGCTATTCCGGCGACGTGCTCCAGGCCCGCGATCGTGCCGCCGAGGCCGAGAATGGCCACGAGATCGCCTATCTGATCCCGGCCGAGGGCGCGCAGCTGTGGTTCGACATGCTGGCGATCCCGGTGGATGCCCCGCATCCCGAGAACGCCCATGCTTTCATCAACTATGTCCTTGAGCCCAAGGTGACGGCGGCGATTTCCGACTACGTCGCCTATGCCAACGCCAATGCCAAGGCGACCGAGCTGGTGTCGGAAGACGTGCGCAACGACCCCGGCATCTATCCCACGGCCGAGACCATGGACCGGCTGTGGGTCGTCACCCCCCACGACCTGAAATATGAACGGGCCCGCAGCCGCGCCTGGACGCGGATCCGCAGCGGCACCGAAGGCTGAGGACATCCGGCGGCCATCTCTTCCCGGGATGGCCGCCGGGTCCAGACCCGGGTCCGGCCAGGCCGATCAGGTCCACGCCGATAGAAAAACACCGTCAGCATCGTCCGGCTGCAACGCATCGCGTGCAGCCTTGATCGGGTCTCTGTGTGGGGGAATGGCGCGCGATGAGCATTGAACAGCCCGACCGCGTGCGGGCAGCGCGACCGGCACCGGTTCAGCCTTGGGCTGCGCCCGACGCCAAGCCCTATCTTCAGATCGTCGACGTGACCAAGCGGTTCGGCGATTTCATCGCGGTCGACAACCTGTCGCTCGATATCTATCGCGGCGAGCTGTTCTCGCTGCTCGGCGGGTCGGGCTGCGGCAAGACCACCCTGTTGCGCATGCTGGCCGGCTTCGAGACCCCGACCGCCGGGCAGATCCTGATCGACGGCGTCGATGTGGCGCGGGTGCCGCCCTATCAGCGGCCGGTCAACATGATGTTCCAGTCCTATGCGCTGTTTCCGCATATGTCGGTGGAACAGAACGTCGCTTTCGGGTTGAAGCAGGAAGGCCTGCCCAGGGCTGAAATCCGCGACCGGGTCGCCGAGGTGCTGACCCTGGTGCAGATGCAGGATTTCATGCGCCGCAAGCCCGACCAGTTGTCGGGCGGGCAGCGTCAGCGCGTGGCCCTGGCCCGCAGTCTGGTCAAGCGGCCCAAGCTGCTGCTGCTGGATGAACCGCTGGGCGCGCTGGACAAGAAGCTGCGGGAACGCACCCAGCTTGAACTGGTCAACATTCAGGAAAGCGTCGGCGTCACCTTCGTCATGGTCACACATGATCAGGAAGAGGCGATGACCATGTCCAGCCGCATCGGGGTGATGCGCTCGGGCCGCCTGGACCAGATCGGCACGCCCAACGAGATCTATGAATATCCGACCAGCCGCTATGTCGCCGATTTCATCGGCTCGGTCACCATGTTCGAAGGCTATCTGGCCCATGAGCATGTCGACGGCACGGTGATCGACAGCGAGGAGACCGGCGGCCCGATCCATGTCGCCCATGGCGTGTCGGCCACCGAGAACCAGACCCTGTGGGTGGCGATCCGGCCCGAGAAGATCCGTCTGTCGCTGACCGCGCCCACCGATACCCCCAACGTCTTCCGGGGCGTGGTGCAGGACATCGTCTATCTGGGCGACGTTTCCACCTATCATGTCCGGCTGCCCAGCGGAAAGATGGTGCTGGCCACCACCCACAACATGCTCCGGCTGGCCGAGCCCGAGATATCGTGGGACGACGAGGTTTATCTGTCCTGGCATCCGGGCAACGCCGTGGTGCTGATCGCCTGAGGGCTGCATCCGCGCGCATGCCTCCACCGCCACGCCCTGGCGCACCGTCTCAGATCTTGAGGGGACCGACCGCATGGCCGACCTCGAAACGCCGATCGACCCAGCCGCCGAACCCGACGGTGCCCGGCGCCGGTTTCGTCTGCCCCGTCCGGGACGCGGGCTGGTGGTGGCGGTGCCGTACGTCTGGCTGCTGCTGTTCTTTCTGCTGCCCTTCGTCATCATCCTGAAGATCAGCCTGTCGCAGGCGGTGATCGGCCAGCCGCCCTATACGCCGCTGCTGGAATGGGTCGACGACCTGTCGCTGGCGATCAACCTCAATTTCGGCAACTTCGCCTTCCTGTTTGAAGACGCGCTCTATCTGAACGCCTATCTGAACAGCATGGAACTGGCGGCGATTTCAACCGCCGTGGCCCTGCTGCTGGGCTATCCGCTGGCCTATGCGATCGCCCGCAGCGACCAGAAGGTCCGGCCGCTGCTGCTGCTGCTGATCGTGCTGCCGTTCTGGACCTCGTTCCTGATCCGGGTCTATGCCTGGATCGGGCTGTTGCAGAGCAACGGGCTGATCAACAACGCGTTGATGTGGGCAGGCGTGATCTCGGAACCGCTGCCGCTGATCAACAACAATTTCGCGGTGGTGATCGGCATCGTCTACAGCTACCTGCCGTTCATGGTGCTGCCGCTCTACGCCACGCTTGAGAAGATGGATATGAGCCTGCTGGAAGCCGCCGCCGATCTGGGCTGCCGGCCGGTGAAGGCGTTCTTCACCATCACCCTGCCGCTGTCGATGCCGGGGGTGATCGCCGGCGCGATGCTGGTGTTCATCCCGGCGATGGGCGAATTCGTCATTCCCGACCTGCTGGGTGGTCCCGACACGGTGATGATCGGCCGGGTGCTGTGGAATGAATTCTTCCAGAACCGCGACTGGCCGGTGGCATCGGCGGTGGCGATCGCGATGCTGCTGCTGCTGGTGGTGCCGATCATGATCTTCCAGAATGTCCAGGCGCGCAGCGCCGAACGTGGTTGAGGGGCGCTGACGTCATGGCCTCACGCTTCCCCTGGTTCCGCCTGCTGTCGCTGCTGACCGGCTTCCTGTTCCTGTATGTGCCGATCCTGCTGCTGATCATCTATTCCTTCAACGCCTCGCGGCTGGTGACGGTCTGGGCCGGCTTCTCGCCGAAATGGTATGGCGAGCTGCTGGCGGACAGCGCCATCATGAACGCGGCCTGGGTCAGTTTCCGGATCGCCGCCATCTCGGCCACCCTGGCCCTGGTGCTGGGCACGATGGCGGCGCTGGTGCTGGTGCGCTTCGGCCGCTTCCGCAGCCGTACCCTGTTCTCGGGCATGATCAGCGCGCCGCTGGTGATGCCGGAAGTCATCACCGGGCTGTCGCTGCTGCTGCTGTTCGTCACCCTGGAACAGATGATCGGCTGGCCGGCCGGGCGCGGGGTGATGACCATCATCATCGCCCATGTCACCTTCTGCACCGCCTATGTGGCGGTGATCGTCCAGGCGCGTCTGGCCAGCTTCGACATGAGCCTGGAAGAAGCGGCGCTGGACTTGGGCGCCCATCCGGCCAAGGTGTTCTTCGTCATCACCCTGCCGATCATAGCACCCGCCCTGGTCGCGGGCTGGCTGCTGTCGTTCACCCTGTCGCTCGACGATCTGGTGATCGCGAGCTTCGTGTCGGGGCCAGCCTCCAGCACCCTGCCGATGGTGATCTTCTCAAGCGTCCGGCTGGGCGTCAGCCCCAAGATCAACGCGCTGGCCACTATTCTGGTGCTGCTGGTGACGGTCGCGGTGGTGCTGGCGGCGTGGCTGATGCGCCGCTCCGCCAATGCCTCGCGGGCGGCAAGCGAGGGCTGAACCTTGGCGAGCGGTGGATGCAGGGCTGCCCCGCGCCTGCCAAGTGGTTGTATTTTCACAGCCCCCCTGCACAGCACCGCCGATCTGCGCTATATATAATCCATCATCAACCACCAACAGGTGACCTCGTGCGTCTTGCACATCTGTTTGCCCTGCCCGGCGGGTTCGATGGCCACGCGCTCAGCGCGCAGCCCGTCGCCCGCACCGAGACGGCCCAGAGCCGTATGCGGGGCAACGCCAAGGGACCGCGTTACACGCGGCCGTTCAGCCAGTTGTTCGGTCCCGCCACACTGGGTGCCGCCGCGACCGCGCCGTCGCGCCGCCGGCAGGCCAGCTGGTTCTGACCGTCGCGTTCAGCGACGCTCGGCAGGCATAAGAGGGGGTCGCTTTCGCGGCCCCCTTTCATTTTGACCACCGCCCGCCCGGCCGGCCCGCCCCCTGGCTTCAGGCTTCAGGCCACCATGCCGACATGTAATCCGCCTCGGCCAGCGTGCCGGTGAAGCGCGGCTGGCGCCGCTCCTTGAAGCTGTCGACGCCCTCGCGGACATCGTCGCTGGCCAGGCGCGCCGCAACCGCCCGGCTTTCCAGGGCATGCGCGACCCGCGGGTGATCGGCCCCCAGCATCCGCCACAGCAGTTGCCGGTTGATCGCCACCGAAGCCGGCGCGCAGTTTTCGGCGATGTCGCGGGCAATCGCCCGGGCCCGGGGCAGCAGCGCATCGGCGGGCAGCAATTCATGCACCAACCCGCGGGCCAGGGCCTCCGTGGCCGGAAAGGTCCGCCCGGTCAGCATCCAGTCCTGAGCGGTCTGCATTCCCACCAGCCGGGGCAGGAACCAGCTTGAGCACGACTCGACCGCGATGCCGCGCCGGGTGAAGGGAAAGGCGAACTTCGCCGTATCGGCGGCAAGCCGCATGTCCATCGCCAGGGTGAAGGTGGCGCCAAAACCGGCCGCCGGGCCGTTGATCGCGCCGATGACCGGTTTGCGCATCCGGAACAGCCGCAGCACCGTGACCCCGCCGACATCGGCCGGCACGCCCTCGCCGGTTGCCGGATCACCACCGGCCGGCAGCTCGAAGCCGTTGGAGATATCGGTGCCGGCACAGAAGGCCCGCCCCGCGCCGGTCACGATCACCGCCCGGACGGCATCATCGGCATCGGCGGCATCCAGCGCCGCCACCAACTCGTCCTGGGTCTGGTTGCGGGCCGCGTTCATCACCTCCGGGCGCTGGAAGGTGATCGTCGCGATGGCATCCGCCACCTCGTAGGAAATGTCATCAAAGGTCATAGGGGCATTGGTCGTCATGGGCAGGCTCTCCTCCCGGACCGGCATTCGCGCCGAAGCATGTGCTGGTCCATTTGTCCGACAATCGGATTGACAGAACGATAGCCCTGCCTCTAGCTATTGTCCAACCACAACACGAGCCGCCGGATGCAGCCCGGTGTCGCGGCTGCCGCCGCGCCCCTGGATGAGCCGCCCGGCACTGCATGGCCACGCCGGTTCGTCCGTCCGGCAGATGAGCAGAAGATCCAGCACACCCGATGACCGCCGCAACCCGTGCCCCCGACGACCTCGATGTCCCGGCCCTGACCGCTTATCTGGCGGCGACGCTGGACGGCATCGGCCGCGCGCTGACCCTGACCCGGTTGGGCGGCGGACAGTCGAACCCGACCTATTTCCTCGACAGCGGCGAGCGGCGGCTGGTGCTGCGCAAACGCCCGGCCGGCACGCTGCTGCCCTCGGCCCATGCCATCGACCGGGAATACCGGGTGCAGGCGGCCCTGCGCGACACCGGGGTGGCCGTGCCGGAGATGGTCCATTTCTGCACCGATGAGCGGATCGTCGGCACCCAGTTCTATGTGATGGAACGGGTCGAGGGCCGTGTGCTGCACGACAACGCCCTGCCAGGGATTCCGACGCCGGAGCGACGGTCCTATTTCGACGCGCTGGCACTGATGCTCGCCCGGATCCATCAGGTCGACGTCTCCGGCGTCGGGCTTGGCGATTATGGCCGCAGCGGTGGCTTCGCCGCCCGCCAGATCGCCCGCTGGACCCGGCAATGGCAGTTGTCGCGCACCGCCGACAACGCCGCGATGGACCGGCTGATCGACTGGCTGCCGCGTAACCTGCCCGACGACGACCAGACGACCCTGGTCCATGGCGATTTCCGCCTCGGCAACGTCATGTTCCACCCGACCGAACCCCGGATCGTCGCGGTGCTCGACTGGGAGCTGTCGACGCTCGGCCACCCACTGGCCGATCTGGCCCATAGCTGCATCTACACCTGGATGATGCGGCCGGATGAATATGGCCGCGGGCTTTCGGATGTCGATGTCGCGGCTGTGGGCCTGCCCGACATGGACAGCTTCACCCGGCGATATTTCGACGCCTCGGGCCAGACCGGCCCATTGACCCGGTTCTATCTGGTCCTGGCGCTGTTCCGGAACGCGGTGATCTTCGAGGGGATCGCCGCGCGGGCCCGCCAGGGCAATGCCGCATCCGACGACGCCACCGAGGTCGGCCGCCTGGCGCCGGCGCTCGCCGCACGGGCAGCCGACCTCATCGCCAACGCCTGATACACGCCATCGCAACCATCATCACCGCCCGGCACGGGCGGGATAACGGACGAAGATCCGGACAGGGAGGACATCATGAACCATCTCGCGAAAACCGCCCTTGCGGGCTATCTCTCCATGGTCGCGGTCAGCGCCCATGCCGAGACCGACCTGATCATGGCCTCGTCGCTGCCCCAGGTGCATTTCTGGGTCGGCAAACATATGGACCTGTTCGCCGACGCGATGGAAGAGCGCACCAAAGGCGAGGTGTCGTTCACCCGCTTCTATGCCGGCGAACTCACCGCCGTCGGCCGTGAACTCGACGCGCTCCAGGGTGGTGCCATCGATGTCGCGGCCCCGCTGCTGGCGCCCTATCACGAAGGCGCCTTCCCGCTGTCGGACGTCACCCAGTTGCCGACGGTCGGCACCGATGCCGTGTCGCAGACCAGGGCGTTCCAGGCACTGATGGACAGCGATGTCGCGCTGGTCGATGGCAAAACCTTCCACGATTATGAAATCGCGGCAAAGCAGATCCATGCCTGGCCGGTCGCCACCACCGCGGCCTATGCCATCAGCTTCGCCGGCGTCGTGCCCAAATCCGCCGCCGATCTGAAGGGCATGCCGCTGCGCGCCGGCTCGGCGCTGCACACCATCTTCCTCAGCGAGCTTGGCGCCACGCCAGTCAGCATGCCGTCATCGGCCTCGTATGAGGCGCTGTCGCGCGGCACGGTCGAAGGCACCATCCTGTCGGTCGCCGACTGGCGCTCCTATTCCCTGCAGGATGTGCTGACCTATACCATCACCGGGGTCGCGGTCGGCCACTGGGGCAGTTATCTCGCGATCTCGGACGCGGCCTGGACCCGGCTGTCCGAGAACGAGCGCGCCACCTGGACCGAGACCGCGCGGCAGATCGCGATCCGCAACGCCGAACTCATCCAGGCCCAGGATACCGAGGTGCTGGAGGAATCGAAGGCCAATGGCGGCACCTTCGCCGATCTCTCGACCCTGGCCCCCGATCTGAAGGCGACGATCGAGCGGGCGTCGGTCGCCACCTGGAAGCGCTGGGTCGAACAAACCGAGGCCGCCGGCCATCCCGGCATGGCCACGGCAAAGTTGTGGGCCACGCTGGTCAAGGAACAGGGCGGCGCCCTGCCTGACGGTGTCGAGACCTATCTCGCGAGCGCCGACTGACCGGTCATCCTCCGGAGAGCGGCGGGTTCAGCGCCTGTCGCCCGCCGGGGGCTCCGGATCGACCCCGCCGATGGCTCCCGATCCCTCGCGAAATGCAAGATCATGTCTCATGACGTCATCCTCCTGATCGTCGCCGGCTGGTTCGGCGTCTTCCTGCTGCTGGGCCAGCATGTGGCGACCGTGCTGTTCGGCACCGGCATCGTCGGCATTCTGCTCTGGACCGGCCCCCGGGTGCTCAACGGCGTGCTGGGGCAGGACATCTTCTACACCGCCTCGAACTATTCGCTGTCGATCATCCCGCTTTACCTGCTGATGGCCCAGTTGCTGCTGCGCGGCGGCCTGGTGCTCGACCTGTTCCGGGTCGGGCACCGGCTGGCGGGGTATCGGCGGTTCCCGCTCGGCGTGGCGACGCTGGTCATCGGCGGGCTGCTCGGCGCCGTCTCGGGGTCCGGCGCCGCGTCGGCTGCGTCCCTTGCCACCTTGTCGGCGCCGGAATTGGAACGGGTCGGCTACAGCCGGCGCTTCGCCATCGGCCTGTCGGCGGTCGCGGGCTCGTTGTCGGCGGTGATTCCGCCCAGCCTGATCGTGATCATCTATGGCGCCATCACCTCGGTGCCGATCGGCGCGCTGTTCATCGGGCTGCTTGGGCCGGGCCTGTTGTGCATGCTGGTCTATATCGGCTGCCTCGCGGTGTTCGAGGAGCTGCGCCCCGGTCATGACGGCACGCCCGACCGCCCCGATCAGCCCGAAGAGCTGGAGCGTGGCGCACTTGGCGCCTCGCTGTTCATGATCGCCCTGATGCTGGTGGTGTTCGGCGGCATCTACAGTGGCATCATCACCGTGGGCGAGGCCGGCGCGATCGGCGCCTTCACCGCCCTGGTCGGGCTCACCCTCATGCGCCGCATCGGCTGGCGCGATCTGGGGCGGGCATTGGCCGACAGCGCCAAGATCTCGGCCATGCTGATGCTGATCGTGATCGGCGCCCAGATCTTCGCGCGGTTCCTGGCCTTCTCGCGCCTGCCGCGCGACCTGCTGGCGCTGGCGGAGCCGCTGGTCGATCAGCCGGGCCTGCTGGTCGCGGTGCTGATGGCAACCCTGTTCGTGGCCGGCATGATCCTGGAAAGTGCCGCGGTGATCCTGCTGATCGTGCCGATCGTGTTGCCGATCCTGCAAGCCGCGAACATCGACCTGCTGTGGTTCGGGGTTCTGGCCAGCTTCATGATCGCGCTTGGCCTGCTGACCCCGCCGGTCGGCCTGTCGGCCTATGCGGCGGCGGCGGCACGGCGCCATCCGGTGGCCGAGGTCTTCAGGCCGGCGACCAAATTCGCGGTCGCCGCCGCCGTGATCGTCATCGGCGCCACGATCCTGTTCCCCGAAATCGTGACCTGGCTGCCACGCCACATCAGGTGAGGCCATGAAGAAACTTCACGACCGTCTTGGACAATTCGAATGGGGGCTGGCCTCGGTCGGGGCCGGGCTCTGCCTGTTCACGATCATGATCATCACCGTGCTCAGCGTTTTCGGCCGCTATGTGCTGCTGGTCGACCTGATCCCCGGCGGCTATAACATCATCGAACGGATGCTGTTTCCGCTGATGGTGTTCTGGGCGCTGCCGCTGGCCCATCGCGACGGCATCTTTCCCCGGCTGGAACTCGTCTCGGCGCTGCTGTCGCGCCGGCTGGGAACGATGATCGCCATCCTGATGCTGCTGGTGGAACTGGCGGTATTCCTGTTCATCCTGTGGTATGTCACACAGTATGCGCTGGCCGGCTGGCGGTCGGATCGGGCCATGCAGCTTGGCTCAGGCTTCTTCCCCGTCTGGCCGTTCATCGCCATGGTTCCCGTCGCCTTCGGGCTGATGGCGATCGAGATGATCTGGCAGATCGGCCGTCACATCCACCATTTCGCGGCTGGGCGCGCCGTGCCACAGGTTCATGGTGAGACGGCCACCGGCGCCGATTAGCGCCCGGCTCACCCCGGCCATGCCCTGACCATCCAGACCACGTCACCACGTCCCTTGCCGGCGGCCCGCTTCACATGTGCTTCGTGGAGCGGGCCGCCGGTTTGTGCATAAATGGCCTGTCGTGCCGATGCGGCGCGTTTCATTCCGGAAGCTGGACGTCCCCATGCTGGAAATCGCCAAACTGAAGATCCCCCCCGCCTATCAGGTCGTGTCGAAAGAGCTTCAGCGCCTGATCGTCGACGGTCTGTTGAAGCCGGGCGAGCAGCTTCCGAGCGAGACCGATCTGGCATCGCGCTTCGGCGTCAACCGCTCGACCGTCCGCGAGGGCATCCGTCAGCTTGAAAGCGAGGGCCTGCTACGCCGCGAGGGCCGCAAGCGCCTGCTGATCGCGATTCCGGGCGAGGCCGACATCTCACCGCGCATGGAACGTGCGCTGTTGATGCACGACGTCAAGTTCAAGGAATTGTGGGAGGTGGCGCGGGCGCTGGAACCGT
Source organism: Tistrella bauzanensis (assembly GCF_014636235.1). Taxonomy (NCBI): domain Bacteria; kingdom Pseudomonadati; phylum Pseudomonadota; class Alphaproteobacteria; order Geminicoccales; family Geminicoccaceae; genus Tistrella; species Tistrella bauzanensis. The sequence continues at coordinate 43,221 of NZ_BMDZ01000018.1, read as the reverse complement.
TGGCGGCATCGCTTGCCGCTGTTCACATCACCGATGCCCAGCTCGTGGCGCTGGAGGCCAATATCGCCGAGATGGCCCAGGCGGTCGATGCCGAGGAACCCGGCGACGGCCTCGACACCGCCTTCCACACCATGCTGGCCGCCTTTTCCGGAAACCGGGCCCTGATGCTGTCGCGTGAGCCGATCGGCCAGCTTCTGTTCCGGCCCTATGTCGCGCTGGGCCAGCAGGTGAAGCAGGCGCCCCGCCGCAATCTGGAAGCGCATCGCGCGATCTTCGCCGCCCTGAGCGCGCATGATCCCGACGAGGCGTCACGCTGGATGGCCCGGCATATCGACGATCTCCGGCGCGGCTGGCTGCTGTCGGGCCGCGCGATCGAGGACCGGATCGAGGACCGCAGCGAGCCACGGTGACCGGGGATCATGGCGACAGACACCGGCGGCAGCCCGCAGCCGGGGGTTTGCCCTTTGACATGTGACCCCTGAACGTCATCTTAAGAGAGAATGCGGCACCGGCCGGCAAAACCTGCCCGCGCGATGGATGACCGCCATGACAGGGGATCGCACCGCCGATGGCCGTCTATCTGGTGACATACGATCTCAGGGCCGAGGGCCAGAGCTATGACCGGCTGCACAAGGCGCTGGCATCGGTGGCCCATGCCCATGCCATGGAAAACGCCTGGCTGCTGGACCTTGAGGCCACGGCCGAAATGGTCCGCGGCTGGCTGTCGCAATATCTCGACGACGAGGTCGACCGCCTGCTGGTCACCGAGCTGAAGGGCGACATCGCCGCCCTCAACCTGGGCCGCGGCGCGGAAGCCTGGCTGCAAAAGCGGGTTTGATTGTGGGCGCAGGCACCTGATATATCCTACGAGACGGACGCTCAGTGGGGGCCTGACGTTGAACCGTCGCGTACCACCCGGGGCGAGAGCCCCCATGCAGGATCGATGCGACAATGGCAACAGCTATCAAGCGCGGCGCACGGGCCGGTGGTCACTTTCTGCATGGCCTGCTGGACGGCCTTGCCTCACCGTCCTTTGTCTTTTCAGCAGCGCTCGGCAGACCGGCACGTTCCCGCCGCCGTCTAAGCGATCAGCAGGCATTGACAGGCGATTGGCACCGGATCGGCGGCGATCTGTGGTCTGCGATCCGCGCAGAAAAGCGTCGTCGCTGACATGACGTGTCCTGACGACAATGCGTCAGCCCCGATTGCGGCGTCTCAGGTCGGCAACCAGCAGGATTCCGTGGTCAGCCCGGGAGATGATGGCGATGCCGTCAGCGTCCGTGTACCCAGATCGGTCGCCGACAGCGGCGAACTGCGTCTGGTCATTGCACAGCATGAACAGCATGTCGCCATATCCGGGCCGCTGCCGCCGCCGGACATTCTGGCGCAGTACGAAGACATTGTTCCCGGTGCTGCCGCAAGGATCGTTTCCTGGGCCGAAAAGGAGCAGGCTCACCGCCACGCGATCGATAGCGACGGCCTCCGCGCGGATATCATTTATGCACGGGCCGGGCTCTATGGCGGCATTGCCCTCAGCGTCTTCTTTGTGATCGCGGCGCTTTTCGCCGCCGATGCCGGCCATACGACCCTTGCCACGATCCTCGCCGGCGCAACGATCGCATCCGTTATACCGGCGGTGGTTCACGGGCGCGCTCATAAGCCGGACCGAACGCCTCACGCCCCGGATCAAAACGACTGATGGCCCGAGCCCTTCAGTCAGAATCAGTCAGAGCCTGAGCGAAAGCCCCCCGCAGACTGGCAGGGGCTTTGTCCATGGCTATGATCCGGATCGGCCGGCCGACTCGCTTCTCAAGCCGCAACCGGTTCGGTCACGCCGACATCCCAGCCGGTGTCGTTGTCGAAAAACAACCGCCCCCGGCGGATCTGAAGCGCCACCGGCTGGCCGGGGGCAAGGGCCAGGGCGTCGGCCTCGTCGCGCGGCAGTTCCGCCTCGATCACGTCCAGCCCGGCCACGTCCAGTTCCACCCGCACCGACGGGCCGAAAGCGACCAGATGGCGGACGGTGGCGGGCATCGCATCACCGGTGCCGGCGGGCAGGATCGCCAGATCATGAGGGCGAACATACAGCGTGCCGTCCTCGGCGCGGGTCGCCTCAAGCCCCAGCGGCAAAGGCAACGATGCCGCAGCGCCCTGGCTGCCGGCAATCCTGAGCCGCCCGCCGGCCACCGTCACCGGCAGCGTGTTGACGTTGCCGAAGAACTGATAGACGAAGGCGGTCGCCGGGCGATCATAAACCTCGGCCGGGGTGCCGATCTGCTCGATCCGGCCCTGTGACATCACCACCACCCGGTCGGCGACCTCCAGCGCCTCTTCCTGGTCATGGGTCACGAACACGCCGGTCAGGCCCAGATCGTCGTGCAGCCGGCGCAGCCAGCGGCGCAGATCCTTGCGCACCTTGGCATCCAGAGCGCCGAAGGGCTCATCCAGCAGCAGTACCCGGGGCTCGATCGCCAACGCCCGCGCCAATGCCACGCGCTGGCGCTGGCCGCCCGACAACTGGTTGGGGAAGCGGTCGGCCAGGCTTTCCAACTGCACCATGCGCAGCAGCGCCGACACCCGCTCGGCGATCTCGGCCCGGCCCGGACGGTCGCGGCGCGGGCGCACGGTCAGCCCGAAGGCGACATTGTCGAACACCGACATATGCCGGAACAGCGCGTAATGCTGGAACACGAAACCGACCTTGCGCTCCCGCGCGCCCAGCCGGCCGGCATCCTCGCCGCCGAACCGGATCGTACCCCGGTCGGCCGTTTCCAGCCCCGCGATGATCCGCAACAGCGTGGTCTTACCCGACCCCGATGGTCCGAGCAGGGCCACAAGCTCGCCGTCACGGACGTTCAGGTCGATATCGACCAGCGCGTCATAGCCGCTGAAACGCTTGGTCAGGCCTTTGATCTCGATCATCGTGCGTGTCCTTTTGCCACCACGATGCCAATTCTCCGCATGAGCCGGCAGGTGTCAATGTATTTCACATGGCCATACGCACATGTCTCACATGCATGCCATGTATTCCTTATTTTTTGTGTTCTTTGTCCCGGATGCAGGCGAGCAGGGGCTCGCGCAGCGCCGCCAGATCTTCCAGGGGAATTCTGATATCGTCCCGGGCATCCGGATTGTCATCGGCCATGCTGCCACCCACCAGGCCGGCGCCGGTGCCGGCATTCGACGCGCGCCCGGGATCCGCTGACGGATCAGGACCATCTGCCGCCCTGGCGCCAACAACCTTCGCCAGACAGACACTCGCCCCGTCGTCATACTCGCCGATACCGTCATAGGTCATGTGCAGGCTTTCGCCCGCCACCGGCAGATCGGTCTGGGCGCCGGCATGGGGCTTCAGGCTGGCGGCGTCGAGGCGCAGCACCACCGTGCCGACACAGCAGGCAGCACATCCCGGCACCGCCTGTGCGGCCTCGTCACCAAGCGCCGCGGTCACGCCATCCGGTGCCTGTTCGGGTTCCAGATCCAGGATCAGCGACACCACGTCGAACGGCGTCACCCACTGGGCGACGTCCATCAACCGGTCGTCGACGGCCACGGCAGTATCGATGCCGCCGGTGCAGCGATCGCCCGCCGGTGCCAGCACCAGATCGACCAGCATCGGTCCCTCGGCGCCGGTCTTGAGCCGGCCCGACAGCAGCATGGAAAAGGCGCCGGTGCCGCCACCATTGTCGATCAGCTCATAGACCAGCCGGCCGCCATCGAAGGTGCCGACGAACCGGCTGGCCACCCAGCCGGTGGCAAAGCTCTCGCCCTGGCTGGTGTCGCGCGGCCGTTCATAGATCCGCCGGTCGCGATAGCTGCGGGTCGGGGCATCGCCGCCCGGGCAGTTGGTCAACAGCACCCGCTCGACGCTGGCCTCGCCGCTATAGGCCTGCGACACCAGATCGTCGAAACAGGCCGGATGCACCGTGGCCGGGTCCAGATCGGCCGGCCTTCCGTCGACCGCAGCGTCAGCCGCCGCCGCCGGCGATGCGGTGATCGCCAGCAGCGGGGCCAGCATCAGCAGGGCTGCGGCGTGGCGGCGCCACGCACCGGCAATGGATCTGCTCTTGGCCATGACAGGTGGTCTCCGGAAAAGCATGAGGTGCCGGGCGTGCGGATATCCGGCATCAATCGCGACGCGACACCAGCCCGATCATCGCTTCCTCGCGCAGCCAGTCGATGAAGGCGGCGATCCGTGGATCGGCGCGCCCGGCCTCGGTGGTCACGACATGATAGGCCTGGGCCGCCGTCATCTGAACCGAAAGCGGCCGCACCAGCCGCCCCGCCGCCAGATGATCGGCGACCAGAACGCTGCGCCCCAGCACCACGCCCTGGCCGGCAACGGCGGCGGCCACCGCCACCCCGGTATCGTTGATCAACAGTCCCTGTTCCAGATCGGCCGGCATCACGACCTTTGCCACCTCGAAGAACCGTCGCCACGAATTCGACACATCCGCGCCGGTCACGTCGGCATCATGGATCAACGGCATCGCCAGCAGGGCGGCGGCATCGGCGACGGGGCCTGCGCGTTCCAGCAGAACCGGGCTCAGCACCGGGCTCAAGGTCTCGTCCAGCAGGCGCTCGCCGACCAGCGGCGGCAACACCTCCGGCACATAGCGGATCGCCAGATCCACCGCCTCACGCGCAAAGTCGACGATCCGGGTTTCGCTTCTGAGGAACAGTTCGATATCGGGATAGGCATCACGGAACCGGGCCAGCCTGGGCGCCAGCCACAGGCCGGCGAATGATGACAGCACGCTCACCGTCAGCCGGCCGGCCAGCCCCCGGCCACGCAATTCTGTGGTGGAGCGGGCGATACGGTCGAAGCCCTCGGTCAGCCCGGGCAGATAGGCATGGCCGGCGGCGGTCAGCAGCAGGCCGTTGGGCAGCCGCCGGAACAGCGTCACGCCCAGATGCGCCTCCAGCCCCTTGATCTGATGGCTGACGGCGGCCGGTGTCACGTTCAGCTCTTCGGCGGCGCGCGCGAAGCTTGAATAACGCGCCGCGGCTTCAAAGGCGCGCAGGCCGTTCAGGGGCGGCAGCTTCCGGGACATGCATACGACATTCAACGGGGACGGGGGGCCTCTGTGTGCCGCTCTCCCGTCCCGTGACCCACGAATAGATTTCCTAAGGGAGTGTACGAGAAAGCCTCGTTTGCGCGCAATCCGCCCGGCCGCGATGATCAGCCTTGCCAGCCGGCCCGTTGTCGGAGGGCAGCCTGCCTTCCCCCGGCCCTCTCCCCCCAAAAAGCCCCAGCCGGAGATGACGAAGATGACCGTCGTGACCCTGCGGCACCGCGCCCCTGTCTGCGCGGGAGCCGTTATGCCCCCCGTCCGCGCCGGCGCCACCGTAAAGGCGCCCGACGATCGGATGTCCGCTCTGATCCGCCTGATCGGCACCTGGATCGCGCGCGCGCAGCAGCGCCGCGCCCTGGCCGATCTGGATGCCCACCTGCTCCATGACCTTGGCATCGACCCGGTCGATGCGGCGCAAGAGGTGGCGAAGCCGTTCTGGCGCGCCTGATTGCCCGCGCCGCCTCCGCATAGGCCGGCGCTGCCTCCACAGAAGAATGGCCGCCGCCCGATCACCGGGCGACGGCCATTCTTCTGTGTGCGACGTGCGGGCTTTGTGTGCAGCCTGCCGGCGCGATCAGCCGACCGCGGCGTTTCCGAACAGGGTGTTCGGCAGCCACAGCGACACCGCGGGGATATAGGTGATGATGATCAGGAAGGCGATCAGGATCATCAGCCACGGCCATGCCGCCCGCACCACGCTCATCACCGGCATGCCGGTGATGCCCGATGTCACGAACAGGTTCAGCCCCACCGGTGGCGTCACCATGCCGATTTCCATGTTCACCACCATGATGATGCCGAAATGGACCGGATCGATGCCCAGCCCCACGGCGATCGGGAACAGGATCGGCGCCAGGATCAGGATGATCGCAGACGGTTCCATGAAGTTGCCGGCAACCAGCAGGATGATGTTCACCACCAGCAGGAACTGCCAGGGCTGCAGGCCGGCCTCGGTGATGCCGCGGGCGATGGATTGCGGGATCTGCTCGGTGGTCAGCACATGGGCGAACAGGAAAGCGTTGGCGATGATGAACAGCAGCATCACCGTCACCTTCGACGCATCGACCAGCACCCTCGGCACGTCGGTGAACCGCAGGTCGCGATAGATGAACAGCGCCACCCCCGCCGCATAGACCGCCGACACCGCCGCCGCCTCGGTGGGGGTGAAGATGCCGCCATAGATGCCGCCCATGATGATCACGATCAGCAGCAGGCCCCACAGCGCCTCGCGCCCGGTGCGCAGCACTTCATGCATCGGCGCACGCGGCTGGCGGGGGATCTTGCGGATACGGGCAGAGATATAGATCGCGGTCGCCAGCATCGCGCCCAGCAGAATGCCGGGGATGACGCCGGCCATGAACAGCCGGCCGACCGAGCTTTCGGTGGCGGCCGCATAGACCACCATCACCAGCGATGGCGGGATCAGAATGCCCAGCGTGCCGGCATTGCAGACCACGCCGGCGGCGAAGCTCTGGGTATAGCCGGCCTTGACCATGCCGGCGATGACGATGGACCCCACCGCCACCACGGTTGCCGGCGACGACCCCGAGACGGCCGCGAACAGCATGCAGGCGAAAACCGACGCGATCGCCAGACCGCCATACATATGGCCGGTACAGGCCACCGCGAAATCGATCATCCGCCGGGCGACGCCACCGGTGGTCATGAAGGCGCCGGCCAGCACGAAGAACGGTATGGCCAGCAGGGTGTAGAGTTCGGCGGTCTGGAAGAATTTCAGCGCCAGCGACGCCAGGCTGTCATTGGCGAACAGCATGATCGTCAGAATGCTGGCCAGCCCCAGCGATATGGCGATCGGCATGCCGATGATCAGAAAGGCGAACAGCACCACGAACAGGAAGGCTGTGGTCATCGGCCATGGCCTCCCCTGCCGGGTCCGGTGTCCTCGGTGCCGGGTGTCTTGCCGCGCGCGTCCAGCACCATGGCCTCGGCCACCTCATCGGCAAGCTGGAAGCCTTCGGCCCGGCCGGTCGCGACCAGCCAGCCCTGTTCAAGCAGCCGCACACCCAGCAGCGCGAAGCCGATCGGCAGGATGATCGACAGCATCCAGCGCTCGACCGGGATATCCTCGGCCTCGATGCCCAGCATCATCATGCGTTCGGTATAGTTCCACGATCCCCAGGCCATCAGCACGGCATACAGGATCGAGAGCGCGATCGCGATCAGCCCGACCGTGCGCCGCGGCACCGCCGGCAGCATCTTCACGATCAGATCGATGCCGATATGGGCATGCACCCGCACGCAATACGCGATGCCGACCATGATCAGCCAGGCGAAGAGATAGAAGGTCGCCTCCAGCGCCCAGACCATCCCGCTGTTGAACACATAGCGCAGCACCACCTGAGCGAAGGTGAGCAGCGTCATTGCGGCCAGGAGGGAGGCGATCACGCCCTCCTCCAGCCGGCCCCAGATGCGGCTGATCATGGCCATCATCCGTTACAGGGTTTCCGCGATCCGGCCGGTCAGCTCGCCGGATTGGCGGCCTGGGCCGCATCGATCACGTCGCGGCCGATATCGCCCTCGAACTTGGCCCAGACCGGCTTCATCGCGGTGCGCCAGGCCGAGACCTCGTCGCGGGTAAGGGTGAGGATTTCCGACGAGCCGCTGTCGGCGATCCGCTTCTTGTCACGCTCGTTGATGTCGTTCGCCATTTTGTTCACGGCGACCGTCACCTCGTCCATGATCGTCTCAAGCTGGCCGCGGACATCACCGGGCAGACCGTTCCAGAAATCGGCATTGGTGACGACCATATAGTCGAGCACACCGTGATTGCTCTCGGTGATGTACTTCTGAACCTCGAAGAACTTCTGGCTGTACAGGTTCGAATACGGGTTCTCGGCGCCGTCGATGGCACCGGTCTGCAGCGCCTGATAGACCTCGGCGAAGGCCATCTTCTGCGGGTTCGCACCCAGCACTTCGAACTGCGCCAGCAGCACGTCCGAGGCCTGAATGCGGAACTTCAGGCCCTTGGCGTCTTCGGGCATGCGCAGCGGCTTGTTGGCCGACATCTGCTTCATGCCGTTATGCCAGTAGCCGAGACCGATGAAGCCCTTGTCCTCCATCGACCGCAGCAGCCCGCGGCCGATGTCGGTCGCCTGGAACCGGTCGACGGCGGCGATGTCATCAAACAGGAACGGCAGGTCGAAGACCTGGAGCTTCTTGGTGTAGCGGTCGAACTTAGACAGCGACGGCGCGATCAGCTGAACGTCGCCCAGCGCCAGCGCCTCCATTTCCTTGCCGTCCCCGAACAGCTGCGAGTTCGGATAGACCTCGACCTTCACCTTGTCGCCCAGGCGTTCCGCCACGAGCTTCTGGAACATCAGCGCGCCCTGACCCTTGGGGGTCGCGTCCGCCACCACGTGGCTGAACTTGATCACCACCGGATCGGCGGCCATGGCGGCGCCAGCCGTAAAGATGCCCGCGACGATGGCGAGCGACGCGAAGATACGCATGGATCGGTTCCTCCCCTAAAACCTGATCATGGGTGTCGTCAAGGCATGTGGAGCCAACCGGCCCGCAACGCATTCCCCGGTCGTGCCCCCGCCGGGTTCCCACCGTCAGCCAAGGCTTGGCGGCCCGGCTGTCACGACGCCTTGATGATGAGATGTTATCATCCCCACATGCTCGATGTAGCACGTCTGGCGCCATCAACCTGAGCGGAAAATCGGCCCGGACGGTCGACGGACCCGATTTTAGCCCTTTTGTTTCGCATACCGGCACAATATGCGCAGCACCGGGGCCCCTGGAGGCCGCTTTCCGCAGCCTTCGGCATATTGAGGAGAGACTATGAACCGGCTTTGCGTCTTCTGCGGCTCCAACCCCGGCGATAATCCGGCCTTCACCGAAGGCGCACGGCGGCTTGGCCGTGAACTGGTCGCCCGCGATCTGGGGCTGATCTATGGCGGCGGCCGCGTCGGCCTGATGGGCCAGGTGGCCGATGCGGTGATGAGCGCGGGCGGCACCGCGATCGGGGTGATCCCGCAAGCGCTGGAAGACCGCGAGGTCGGTCATCGCGGCCTCACCGAGCTTCGGGTGGTGGGGTCGATGCATGAACGCAAGGCGATGATGGCCGATCTGTCCGACGGCTTCATCGCCCTGCCCGGCGGCATCGGCACCTTCGAGGAGTTGTTCGAGGTCTGGACATGGGCGCAGTTGGGCAGCCATGCCAAGCCCGTGGGCCTGCTCGACGTCGACGGTTTCTATCAGCCGCTGCTGACCTTTCTGCACCATGTCGCCCAACGCGGCTTCATGAAGCCGCAGCATCTGGACATGCTTCTGGTCGACACCGACCCTGCCCGGCTTATCGAGCGCTTCGCCGCCTACAAGCCGAAGGTGGAACACAAGTGGATCGAGATCGAGGAGCGGTAAGTGCCATGCCGGCGAGACACAAGGCCAGCCCCGCCACGGCCTGTATCCCCGGCACCTCGCCGAACATCGCCCAGGCCCACAGGCTGGTCACCGGCGGGGTCAGCCACAACAGGCAACTGATCCTGAGCGCCGAACTGCGGGCAAGACACACCCAGTACAGGCCATAGCCGCCAAAGGTGGAGATCACCACCAACCAGGCGACGCTGACCAGAATGCCAGGGGTGGGGCGCGGGAACAGGGCCGCCGCGCCGTCACCGATCACCACCACCACCGCGAAGGCCACGGCCGCCGCGGCCGACTGCACGGCCAGCGACGCCATGGCCGGCATGCTGTCTCTGCCCGTGGATCTGAGCGTCGCCACCACCAGCGACAGCATGCCGCCGACCGCCAGCGCACCGCCCAGAACCGGCTGACCACCCGACAGACCGGCAGCCGACACGACATCGCCGCCCAATGTCACCGCCACCCCGGCCATCCCCAGCCCCAGCCCGATCATCAGCCGCGGCGACGGCAGGTGCCGTGCGCGGATGGCCGTCAGGCCGGCGATGACCAGAGGTTGCAGGGCCGCGATCAGGGCCACGGTCCCGGCCGGCATCCCGGCCGCGATCGCGCCCACGATCCCCGCCAGATATCCAGCGATCGCCAGCAGCCCGGTCAGCGCATGACGGCCCAGTTGCCGTAAGCCGCTGCCGCGCAAGGCCCGCCGCACCTGCGGCAGCATGGCCAGCAACAGGCTGGCGATCACGAGGCGCCATGTCTGGATGACGAACACCGGCACCGCCAGATCTGTCGACAGCCGGGCGCCGACGAATCCCGAACTCCAGGCGATCACCAGCCCGGCTTCAAGCGCCAGGGCTCCGGACATCGCCGCCAGTCCCGAGATCGCGGTCAGATTGGGGTGGACAGGCATGAACGAGGCTTTCACGAGGGGATGGACATCGATGATGCCCCAGCCTCGCGGGTTGCCATGCTTCAGTAAACCCATCATGATATGGATCTATTATTCAGGATTTTTGAAGATGACCCCCACCATCGACCCGGAATTGCTGCGGTGTTTCCGCAGCGTCGCCAGGCTGGGCCGGTTCAAGGCGGCCGCCGATCATCTGGGCCGCAGCCCGGCATCGGTCAGCATGCAGGTCCGACGGCTGGAAGATCTGGTGGGCGCGCGACTGCTGGATCGCGACAACCGCCATGTGGCGCTGACGCCGGCGGGCGATGCGCTGCTGGCCGATGCCGAGGCGCTGCTGGCGCTGAACGACCGTATCCTGCGCCGGCTGGATCGCGGCAGCGGCCAGGGGCCGCTGATCCGCCTGGGGCTGCCCGACGAATATGCCGCCCGGATCATCGGCGATGCGCTGGCGATGGTGACCGCCGACCATCCAGGTATTGAACTCACGGTCGAGACCGCACCCAGCGGCCGGCTGGCCGAGATCTTTGCCGCCGGCCGGCTGGACATGGCGGTGATGGTGGCCCCGCTTGTGGCGGGGGACGGCGCCAATGCCCGGATCGATCCGGTTTGGGCCGGCGCCCGCCACCTGCCGCCGACGCCGCCCGATGATGCGGCCCAGGCCGGCCGGGATGCCACCCCGTTGCCGTTGGCCCTCTATGACGCCGGCTGCCCGTACCGGCAGGCCGCGGCGCAGGCGCTGGCCGCCATGGGCCGGCCCTGGCGGCCGGTGCTGATCAGCCCGTCAAATGCCGCGGTCGATGCCTGCATCGAAGCCGGTCTGGCGGTGGGGGTGATCGATCGCCGCCGCCTGACCCCCAGCCTGCGCGAGATCGGCGCCGATTGGCGCCTGCCGCCCCTGCCTGCCCACGGGCTGCATCTGCACCGTGCAAGCCGGGCGCGCGGCGCCGCCTTCGATGCCCTGGAAGCCGGCATGCGTCACGCCTTCGCCGGCATGGGTCGCATCTGACCGGCCATCAGCCTGTCTGGGATGGCGGGGCCGTCATCCCCCGGACACCGGCGCCCCGGTCGCGATCAGCCGGAACGGATAGGCCACCGCCCGCGACACGCCATGCACCCGGATGTCGCGGATCTCCACCTGATACCGAACCCCTGGCTGCACACCGCTGAGCTTCCAGTACAGAACATTGGCGAGGCCGAACGGCTCATAATCCTGGCCGACATCACGCACCGGCAGCGCCACACCATCCGGCCCCATCACCCGGATCAACGCCCGGTCGAAATCGACCACGCCACGGCCATTGCCGCCATGCGGGCTGCGATCAGCCAGGATGCTCACCGACAGCGCCACATCATCCGAGGGAAACAACTGTCGCGGATAATCGCCAATCGGATAGGCGATCACCTCGGTGCCCAGACGGCTGATGTCCTGACGGCGGCCGGTGACGCGGATGGCCTCGGCCGAAACCTGCCGGTTGGTCGGCGGGCCGGGTGGATTGCCGATCGTCCGGCCATAGGACACGCTGTCCAGCGCCGGCATCAGCAACCAGCGCCGATGGCCAAGGATCGTCACATCTTGATCGACCAGCCAGTTTGCCACGCCAGATGGCCGGACATTGGGGACGGCGTCGCCCATATCGGTCCAGTCCCGCTCCTTGCCCAGATTGCTCACGTCAGCGCCCTCAGCACCCTCAACTGTCCAGCACAGCATGGCGGGTGTGGGCGTATGGGTTAACGTGTCGTTGGCCGCCATGATCAGAGCGGCAGCGGTGGTCAGCCGGTCATCGGCCGGTTCATAGCGCACCGGCGGTAGCCGATGCAGGGCACGAACATGGTTCAACTGGTCCAGCACCTGCTGTCGCTCGGCCGGCTTCAGGCGACCGGGCTCGCATCGCGCCAGATCGGCAGCCTGGTCGAATATCGCCTTCACCGGCACCCGGCCCTGCGGAAAAGCCGCTGGCGACAGGGGCACGGGCTCCGGATAGATCAGGTCGGGCCTGATCGCGCCATCCAGCATGAACGCCTCGCGCGCGGTCATCGGCGCCGGGACGTCGGCCCCTTTGTCCGGGCCGCCGGCGCAGCCCGCCATCGCCCACAACGCGGCCACCATCGCAACCCGGTTCCACACCATCGCAACCTTCCCCGGTTCAGCCATCCCATGGTCATGGTTACATTAAGTGCTAAATTATGCATATAAAATTCGTACTCACGCCAATATGGTCACGCAGGCCGATCGCAGGCCCTGATCACCACCGCCAGATCCGCCATCATCCGCGCCTGCAAGTCCGCGCCGAGCCGGCCCGCGACCGCATCCTGAGCCGCCTGCCACAACGGCAGGGCCGACCGGAACGCGGCCCGGCCGTCCGTGGTGATCGCCAGCACCCGGCGGCGGCCATCATTGTCGTCGGGGCGGGTCTCGATCAGCCCGGCGCGCTCCAGCGGCTTCAGGTTACGGGTCAAGGTGGTGCGCTCCACCACCAGCAGATCGGCCAGTCGGGTCAACGGCATCGCGCCGTCCAGGCGCAGTGCCGCCAGCACCGAGAACTGGGTCAGCCGCAATCCGGATGGCTGCAACATGCCGTCATAGAGCCGCGTCACCTGCCGGGCCGCCTTGCGCAGGCTCTGGCATGTGCAGGGCATCAGGCGCGAGGTGCGGTGGGCGGGCGTCCCCGGGTGGCTGGTGCCGAGGGAGGATGCCGCCCGATCGGATGGTGGCGTGGGCATCGATGCCTGTCCTGTGGGTGCTTGCCGGGCATACCGCACTGCGATATCGTGATTTTCAGTGTATATACACCTATAACGACCGACAAGCTGCCAGTGGAGCCCGCCCCGCCATGACCACCGAAATCGCCGCCGCCGCCGCCGACACCACCGACAGCCGCAATGTCGGCGTCGCCAGCATCGAGCAGATCGAGGGATTGAGCGGGCTTGAGATGCTTCAGCGCCTGATTTCAGGCGCCCTGCCCCGGCCCCCGATCGGCGCGACGCTGAATTTCGATCCGGAAGCGGTCGAACATGGCCGCGCGGTGTTCGCGGGCACGCCGCTGGTCGACCATTACAACCCGATCGGCACGGTTCATGGCGGCTGGATCGCCGCCATGCTCGACAGCGCGCTGGGCTGCGCCGTGCACAGCACGCTCGCCGCCGGCAGCGCCTATACCACGGTCGAGATCAAGGTGAACTATCTGCGCGCGGTCACCGCCCAGACCGGCCGCATGCGCGCCGAGGGCAAGGTGATCCATGTCGGCCGCAGCTTCGCCACCGCCGAGGCGACCCTGACCGATGCGGCGGGCAAGCTCTATGCCCATGCCACCACCACCTGCGCGATCTTCCCGCTGGCGCGCCGCGCCGCCGCGGCCGCCAAGGCCGCGGCGGACTGACCGGTTCCCTCACCCGATCGACCAGCCCCTCACCCGGTCAACCGGTGCCTCACCAGGACAGACGCAGGCCCGCCGTCAGGCGGTGATCGTCGCCGGTCTGGTCGATGCTGCCGGCATAGGCGGCACCGATCGTCACCCCGGCCACCACGTCCACCGCCACCTCGGCGCCGAAGCGGCCGGTGGTGCGGCCCTGCGACACGCCGTTCACCTTGAACCGGTTTGCCGGATCACCGGCGAAACCGGCCATCAGGCTGTTGTCGCGGTCGAGCAGTTCCTGGCCGATGCCCAGGGTGAAGCTGGGCCGGACCACGACGTCACCGGCAGCGGCATCGCCGAAGCTGGCGCCGAAGCGCAGCCCGGCAAAGGCTTCCAGCCCCTGCACCGTCGCACCCTCCACCCGCAGCGAGGCGGCACCCGCGCCGGCCTCGGTCACGTCATCGCTGCGCTGATGATCGAAGGTCAGCCGCAGCATCGGCGTCACCGTCCAGGCCGGCGCGCCGGCCGCAGCCTCCGGCGTGCCGGGCTTTGCCCCAGGTACGACGATATCGGTCGACACCCCGACGCTGGCGGTGATCTGGTCGGTGTCGAAGCTGCCGGATGCCGTCCGGCCGATGCCGCCGATGCTGCGTCTGGCGTCGGAACTGGCGCGGGTGAAGGCCACCGCCGCATCCAGCATCACCGGCCCCGCCGGCACCGCGCCATAGGCGCCGACATGCCAGCCGGTGGTGTCGATGCCGGTATCACGGTCGCGGGCCGACATCCGGCCGTCGGTAACACCCGCCGCAAGCCCCAGACGGGCATCCTCGCCCACCGCGAAGTCGATGCCGACGGCGGTGCCGGCGCTGCGCCAGCGGACATCGCCCACCGCATCCTCGCCGCTGGTGCGGCCGGCATTGCCGAAACCGGTGATCCAGGGCCCCCGATGGCCGGCGGCGCCCGCATGCGTCGCGCCATCGACAAAGGCCCGGCCGGTGCTGCGCAGATACCGCCAATGGCCGGCATATTCGGTGCCGGCCAGATCGCCCAGCGCGGCCGCGGCACCGGCATCATCCAGAGCGGCAAGCCGGGTCAGCAGCACATCGCGGTCGCCGGTCGCCGTCAGGGCCTGGGCCTCAAGCACGCCGGCAACGCCACGGGCGGTCTCGGTTTCGGCCAGCGCCCGGAAGCCATTGGCGGAATCGACCAGCCGGAGCGAGATCACGTCACCCTCGATCAGCACCCCGCCCAACAGGCCGGCACGATCGGTCTCCACCCGGTCGAAACCGCCGGTCACGCCGCCCGCGGCGGTCAGCAGCGTGGCGCTGGCATAGCGCGGGGTCGATCCGTCGAACGAGGTCAGCGCCAGGGTGCCGCCCTGGATATCGGCGGCACCACTCACCACCAGTTGATCGGTCAACGCGCCGCCGGCGCCGTCATCGGCGTATTCCATCGCCAATGTGCCGGCGCTGGTCTGGGTATAATCGCCGGCAACCGTCAGCGTGCCGATCGAATTGCCCGGTGCCACCGTCCCGGCATTGATCAGATCGCCGGTGATCCGACCAGTGCCCGACAGCGTGCCGGCGCCGCCAACGCTCAACCGGTCACCGGTATACTGGCCATTCAGCGCCACACCGCCGCCGGTGATATCAAAGGCCGCCGCCAGCAGATCGCCATCGAGACGCCAGGTGCCGGCGCCGGTCTTGTCGATCAGGCCGAAGCCCTGAAGATCGTGTTCGAACCGGCCGGCGCCACTGAACACGGCCACGCTGTCCTGTCGCAGCCGCGCCTGTTCCAGCGTGTTATCGGTGCCGGCCAGGATATCGCCGCCGATCACGGCGCCGGTCTCCACGATCAGATCGCGCGTGCTGGCGCCATCTGCGAAGACCACGGCCCTGCCAGCCTCGTCCGCCGCCACCCTGCCGCCGATATCGGCAGAATTGACATCCCCGCCCTGGAAGACCACGCCGCCATCGATCGTGCCGCGATTGACCAGGGTCAGCTCTGACGCTGCGCCATCCCCTTCGCCATCCGGGGCCCCGCGCAGCACCACACCGGTCTCGCCCGATATCTCGCCCTGGTTGTCGACCGTCACCACATCACCGATAACCGCCAGCCCGGCACCGGCACCAGCGATCACACCGCCATTGGCGACATCGACGCGCCCGCCCTGAATGGCGAGACCGATATCGCCACCGCCGATCAGCGCCCCGGCGGCGTTCGACACCGACACGATATCGGCCGCGAGGCTGGCGCCGGTGCCGCCTTCGCTTGCGATCGTGCCGCCATTGCCGAGCAGGATATCGGCCGCCACGAGGTCGATCGCCGGTCCGTCTTCCGCCGCGATCGTGTTCGAATTGGCAACCGCGACCGCGCCCTCGACATCGGCGCCGAGCGCGGTGCCCTCGCCATGAGCCCGGATCAGGCCGTCATTGGCGATGGCCGTCTCCAGCTCCGCCGGGTCGGTTACGGTGTCGACGTCACCGATCAACACCGCACCGGCGCCGCTCTCGATCACCCCGGTATTGACGATCAGTCCGCCACTGCCGGCCAGGACCGCCACCCCGTCGTCGTCGTCACCATCAGATGTGGGATCGATCGAGGAAATCCGCCCGGCATTGGTCAGCGAGGTCACCCCCGCCAGGATCATCGCCGGCCCCGCGGCTTCGATGACGCCGCCCTCTGCATTGTCGACCACGGCGTCGCCTTCGACGATGACCGCGACCGCGCCGGTCGACCGGATGGACCCGGCATTGACGATCAGCGCGTCCCCCATCAGATAGATCGTATCGCCTTCGGCGGTGATCTCGGCCCCGGCACGATTATCCACGAACGTGCCGTCGCCCTCGACGGCAATGGCGACCGCTTCGCCCTCGATCAAACCGCCGACATTGACGATGCCGACATCGTCACCACTGGCCGAGATCGCAACGAGGCCGGCAATCTCTCCGTCCGCGCGGTTGATCACCGTGCCGCCAGCGGCAGAGATGGCCGTACCGCCGGCCGAGATGGTGCCGGCATTGTCGATGGCGACCATGCCGTCGACAGCAACGCCAACCAGGGCCCCGGTGATGGTGCCGGCGTTTACAATGCTTGTGGTGTCTGTCGCCGCACTCACGATGCCCGCGCCGGCCGCGCCATCGATCCGGCCGGTATTGACGATCCCGGCCGTCCCGCCCTGAATGATCAGGCCCATCTCGCCGCCACTGATGATGCCGGCATTGTCGACGGCGACTTCGTCCCCGACCAGACTATTGAAGTCATCCGCCGCCACGACGCCCGACGCGGCATTGGTCAGCAGGGCAACATCACCACCCTGCACGAAGATGCCGTTGGTAAAGCCGGCATTCTCGATCGCGGCGACCTCGCGGGCCAGCAGGCCGATACCGATCGTCTCGCCGGCGATGACGCCGCCCTCACGGTTGACGACATTGAGATTGCCGCCCTCGGCAGAGACGCCCGACTGCAACTGCTCTGCGGTGTCGAACACGCCGCCGATGATGGTGCCGGCATTGTCGAGCATGGCCTCGTCTGCGGCGACCAGGAGAACGCCCTCACCACCCTCGCCGACGATCGTGCCGGCATTCTCGACGGCGATCCTGTCGGCCCGGACCGCAACCCCGCGCGCGCGCGCCGCGGCAATCGTGCCGCTCCGGGCATTGGACAATGTCACCCCGCCCGCGACCTGAACCCTAAGCCCGATCCCCGGCCCTTCCGACCCGATCAGACCGGCATTCCCGATCACGGTCTCGCGATCCGCCGGATCGTCCACGCCCGTCCCGTCAGTCACCGAAACACCGGCCCAATGCCGGTTCAGGATCACGCCACCCTCCAGATTGGTGATGCTGCCGCCGCTGCCCACCGCCACGGCTGCATCCGGCACATCGGCCGGAACCACGCCGGCCCCGGTGATGATCCGCCCGGCATTGACCACCGTGGCCGCACCGGTCACGAAGACGGCGGTGTCGACGGTCTCGATCGTGCCGCTGGCGGTGTTGGTCAGCATCGCGTCGCCATCGATCAGGAAGCCGCTGGCGCCGGTGACCCGCCCGTCGTTGACCACGCGGGTACTGCCGGCACGGATCTGCACCGCCGGCGCGGCGGCAGCCGACACGAGGCCGGTGGCGGTATTGTGCACCATGGCCCGGTCCGGCGCGTCGATATCGATCGCCGCCGTATCGGCACTTGCGATCGTGCCGCCATTGGTGACCTCGACCACCGGCGCCGTCGCCAGCAGGCCCGGGCTGTCGCCCGCGATCGTGCCGCCGGCCCGATTGGTCACCGACACCATCCCGTCGCTGAAGACATCGGCGCCGGTGATCAGCCCGGCATTGTCGATCGCGGCACGGTCGGCGCCATAGAGCAGCGCGCCGGTGTCGCCCGACACCACGCCGCCATCGTCGTTCACCAGTGTCACGGTGCCGCCGGTCAGATCCACGGCCACCGGATCCCGGTCGTCGTCATTCTCGATGCCGGCGGTGATGACGCCCTGATTGCGGATGATCATCTCATCGGCGGCACCGAAGACGCCGGTTTCCCCACCAAGGATCACGCCGGTGTTCTCGACCAGCCCCGACGCGCCGGCGACCACCTCCACACCCGTCTCGAACACGCTCCGGATCAGGCCCTCATTGCCGATCCGGACGATATCTGCCTCGACCGTGACCGCATTGCCATATCCGGCATGGATCTCACCGGCGCTGTCATTGGTGATCTCGACCTCGTCGGCGGTAAAGACCGCGATCCCGCCGGCACCTTCGATCCGGCCGTCATTCTCGATCAGCACGTCCTCGGCATCGGTGATCAGCACCGCGATGTCCAGGCCGCCAAGCCCGTTGTCATCCGGGATGCCGGATCTGATAAAGCCGTCATTGATCAGTTCGACATCGCCGCCGGTCACGTCGATGCCGACGCCGCTCCCGTCGATCGCCCCGCCGAGACGATTGATGATCCGGGTCTCGTCGCTGTCGAAAACCGACAGCACCGGCTGTGAAATACTGTCCGGAGCCAGGAACGCGCCGGCATTGTCGATCTCGACCGCGGCCCCCGTCAGGACAGTGCCGTTGCCGCCCGTCACCACCCCGGTGTCGCGATTGACCAGACGGATGGTGCCGTCGCCGCCATCCCCATCCAGCCCACGGATGACGCCGGCATTATCGATCAGCACGCCCCGATCCGACAGGGCACGCAGCCCCTGATCGTCGCCGACGATCAGCCCGGTCGCCCTGTTCACGACCACCACCTGATCGCCGCGCGCCAGCAGTCCAAGCGCGTCGCGCGCAGCACCATCCTGATCGTCATCCGGCCGGGCGCCGGCAATGGCGCCGTCATTGACCACCGTGACGGCATGGCCATCCACAACCGCACCGCGACCGGTGCCGACGATGAGGCCGGTCTGGCCATTCTCCAGCAACGCATCATCATCGGCGGTCATCTTCAGGCCGACATGGCTGGACGAGGTGATGTATCCCTGATTGTCCACACGGGCTCCGCCACCGCGCAGCATGGCTGCCCGGCCGTCGATGCCACCGATCAGCGCATCCTGGTGATTGACCAGCCGCGCGGCCTCTCCGGTGATCCGCACACCCGGGCCACCGGCGCCAAGGATGGTGCCGGCATTGTCCACCGACAGCATGCCCATGGCATCGACACTGCCCAGCACCACGCCCCGACGGCCCAGGATCACCGCGCCGGCGCTGTTCTCCACCCTGTCGCCAGCCATCCGCACGCCATCGCCTTCCGACAGGACCAGGCCGTCATTCGCGAAGGTCCAGCCCTGGCTGCGGCTGCGCACGCCCGGCCCGCCGGTTTCGACCAGCCGGGCCTTGCCCACGGCCAGACGCACGGTGGTCGGCAGATCCGACAGACGTTCCAGGCGCAGGGTGGTGTCGCCGCCATCGGCCGGCACCTCGGCCGCATGGGCCGGCCGTTCTGCCGGTGCTGCCGCCCATACCATCACCGTCGCGGCGGCACCGGCGAGCAGCCGGCGATGCAGGGCGGTCAGACGCGCCACAGCGGCACCATCGGTGGTGGCACGGGTTCTGAAACGCTGCATCTGGATGTTTCCTTGGTCTGCGGGGACACTCCGACACACCCGGTGCGCGGGGGCCGGTCGTGGAGACAGGCCCGACCATGACCCGTGGCAACCAGAACCGGAAGTCACCAATCATGCACAGATCAACCCGGGTTTACGCAAGACTTACGGCAGATCCGGTCGCGGGCATGCGCGCGCTCTGCCCGGGGCTCGACGCCGGCGCCCGGCTGCGGCATTCTGGGCCACGATTTCCGTCTCTGCGGTTCCTGCTGCCGATCTGGAGGAAGATGTCCGACCCTGCGCCGAAGCCGCTGGCAACATGGCTGCGCCGCCAGTTGCACCCCGTGCTTCACCGCCTGTGGCGGATTCTGCGCGCGGTTCTGCTGACCGTGCTGGCGGTATGGGCGGCGATGCTGGTCGCCTATCGCTGGGTTGATCCGCCGGCCACCCCGCTGATGCTGATCCGCCTGATCGATGAAGGTCGGATCGATTATCGCCCGCGCGGGCTGGACGAGATTGCGCGCAGCCTGCCGCAATCGGCCATCGCTGCCGAGGACAATAATTTCTGCAACCACAGCGCGGTCGACTGGCCGGCGGTGCAGGTGGCGATCGACGACTGGCGCGGCGGCAAGGCCCTGCGCGGCGCCAGCACGATCAGCATGCAGACCGCCCGAAACCTGTTCCTGTGGCCGGGCGGCGGATTTCTGCGCAAGGCACTTGAAGTGCCGCTGGCCTATGCGATCGAACTGGCCTGGCCGAAATGGCGAATCGTCGAGCTTTATGTGAACGTGGCCGAATGGGGGCCGGGCCTTTACGGCGCGGAGGCAGCGGCCCAGACCCATTTCGACAAGCCCGCCGCAGCCCTCACATCCCGAGAGGCGGCCCTGCTGGCCGCCGTGCTGCCCAATCCGCGCCGCTGGTCGGCGGGCGAGCCCACCCGCTATATCCAGGGTCGCGCCAACACCATCGCCCGGCGCGTGGGGCAGTTGGGGCCGGCAACCGCCTGCACGGCGCCGCCGGCCTGAATCTCATGACTCGCCGCCGGCCTGCCCCGGCCTATGCCTGCATCAATGCCGTCACCCGCTCAGGCGTGAACGGCATGTCGCGGATCCGCTTGCCGGTCAGCCGAAAGACGGCGTTGGCGACGGCGGCACCCGTCATCGGCACCCCGATCTCGCCCGCCCCTGAGGGGGCCGCGTCCGACGGAACGATCCGGATGGCGATCTCGGGCACCTCGTTCATGCGGATCGGTTCGTAATCGTAGAAATTGTTCTGGTCGATTTCACCGCCGGCGATGGTGATGCGTTCCTTCAGCAGGCCCGACAAGCCGAACACGATGCCGCCTTCGGTCTGCGCCTCAAGATTCTTCGGGTGGATCGCAAGGCCGGGGTCGACCGCTGCCCAGAAGCGGTGCACGCGGATGCGGCCGGAGGAACGGTCGAGCGAAATCTCGGCGACACCGGCCCCCAGCGTGGTCTTGTAGCCGGCGAAGGCCAGCCCGTGGGCGCGGCCCTGCGGCGCCCGACCGAAACCGGACATGGCCACGACCGCATCGAGAACCGCGCGTCCGCGCGGGCTGCCGGCCAGAAGCCGCTGGCGGAACGCGACCGGGCCCTCCCCGGCGGCCTCGGCCAGTTCGTCGATGAAGGCTTCGCGGACGAAACAGTTCGCGCCCCAACCGATGCCCCGCCAGGCCGACACCCGCGCGCGCCGCTCGGATATGATATGTTCGGCCAGAAAATCCGGGATGTCATAGTCGTGACTCTCGGTGCCTTCCATCACCAGGAGATCGCGGTTATTGGCCGACGCCCAACGCGGCGGCGCCGCGAAGGCCAGGATCGAGGGGCTGGCGACGCGATGGCGCAGGGCCACGACCCGCCCGTCGCCATCAAGCGCCGCCTCAAGCTTGTGGGCGGTCGCCGGCCGCAACCAGCCGTTCTTCACGTCATCCTCGCGCGTCCACATCAGCTTGACCGGCCGTTTGACCGCCTTGGACAGCAACAGCGCGTCGCGCAGAACATCGCGGGCAAAGAATGTCCGGCGTCCGAATCCGCCGCCCATCTGCATGGCGTGAAAGCGGATGCGATCGGGCGTCGTCGCCAATGTCTGGGCGGCGGCGGCGATGGACAGCGTCTGGCTCTGGGTGCCAAGCCACACCTCGGCGCCCCGGCCATCGGGATCGACCGCGGCAACCGCGGCCAGCGGTTCCATCTGCGCGTGATAGACATGCTCGGTCGTGTAGACCGCCTCGACCACCCGCACGCCCTCGGCACTTAAGCCGGCCACCACGTCGCCGCGGGTTTCCCAGGCGGTGCCGGGCCGCGCGGGATCGCGAACGGCCGCGACCTCCGCCGCCAGATCGGCCACGCTGTCGGCATCGCGGAACGGGGATGTCGTCGTCCATGTCGCGTCGAGCAGATCGCGGGCCTGAAGGGCTGTCTCCCAGCGTGTCGCGACCACCGCCACCGCGCCGGGCAGCGTCATGATGTCGATCACCCCCGGCACACGCCGCGCGGCAGCGTCGTCGACCGTCGCCGGCGCCTCCCCCTCCACCGGCGCATGCAGCAGAACGGCATAGGCCATGTCGGGCAGGCGGACATCGATCGAATAGACCGTCTCCCCCCGGGTCTTGGCCGGGATATCGCGGCGGCCCGGATCGGTGCCGATCAGGCGATAGGCGGCACGCGGTTTCAGATCGGCATCGGTGATCGGGGGCACCTCGGTGACAAGGCGCGGCAGAGCCGCGATCTGCCCGAAGCTGAGGCGACGATTACCGGGCCGGTACACGACCGCGCCGGCCTCGGTGGCCAGTTCGGCCGGCGGCAGATCCCAGGCCGCCGCGGCGGAATGGATCAGGATCCGCCGCGCGCCGGCGCCGGCACGCCGCATGACGTCGAAATATCCCTCGACCGAGGAACTGCCTGCCGTGAACAGGATGCCCCCGGTCTTGGGATTGCCATAGATCGCCGGATCGCCCTGATCGACCTGTGCCACGCTGACCCGGGACCAGTCGGCATCGAGTTCCTCGGCCAGGATCATCGGCAGCGATGTCATGACCCCCTGCCCCATTTCGGTCGCGGCGAAACGGATCGTGACCGCGTCATCCGGCGCGATGCTGACCCAGGCATTGACCGGCGCCGGGGTAGCGGTCGGGCCCTGCGCCTGCACCTGCGCGTCATGTCGGAACACCCGGATCGCGCCATCGGCCAGAACGGCGAAGGTCAGCGCGCCGGTGCCGCGAAGGAAGCCACGGCGCGTCATGCTGGCGGTGATGGTCATGGGCTCAGCCCTCCTCTGCCGCGCGTTCGATGGCTTTCACGATCCGCAGATAGGTGCCGCACCGGCACAGATTGGCGGACATCGTGTCGACGATGTCCGCACGCGCCGGCCGCGGATTGGCGCTGAGCAGAGCTGCCGCCTGCATGATCTGGCCGGACTGGCAATAGCCGCATTGCGGCACCTGTTCGGCGACCCAGGCGCGTTGCAGCGCATGCTCGCCCGTGGGCGACAGGCCCTCGATCGTGGTCACGGCACGGCCTGTGGCCGCGTCCAGCGGCACCTGGCAGGCAAAGGCCGCCTCGCCGTCGAGGTGAACCGTGCAGGCCCCGCAGAGACCCGCGCCGCAACCGTATTTGGTGCCGGTCAGGCCCAGATGTTCCCTCAGAACCCAGAGCAGAGGCGTCTGCGGGTCGGCATCGATGTCGACGATGTGTCCATTGACGGTCAGGCCAGCCATTGATCAGTCCTCAGGGTTATGCGGTCAGACGGCGCCGGCCATGCGCCGGCGCCGGACCAGACGTTTTCCCTGAGACATGATGGAACGGTTGAGATTGTTCGATAATATGTCCAGTTCTTATCGATCTGATTAGAGCAGGTTTACAATGAAGCGTCCCAACCTTGCCGAACTGGAGGTCTTCGCCGCTGTCGCGGATGCGCGGAGCTTCCGCAAGGCCGCGGCGGAGCGGGGCGTCTCGGCCTCGGCGCTCAGTCAGGCGATCCGGAACCTTGAGGAACGGCT
The DNA here is from genome assembly GCF_014636235.1 of Tistrella bauzanensis. Taxonomy (NCBI): domain Bacteria; kingdom Pseudomonadati; phylum Pseudomonadota; class Alphaproteobacteria; order Geminicoccales; family Geminicoccaceae; genus Tistrella; species Tistrella bauzanensis. Next base: position 19,445 of record NZ_BMDZ01000018.1, on the reverse strand, counting down.
TGGCGTGCGTCTTCTGAACCGCACCACCCGCAGCGTGGCGCCGACGGATGCCGGCGAACAGCTTCTGCGCCGGCTGCGCGTGGCGCTGCGCGACGTCGCGGAGGCCGTCGACGACATCGAAGGCTTCCGGCGCCGGCCGGCCGGCACCATCCGCATCAACGCGCCGATGCCTGCGATCGACTTTGTCCTGCAACCTTTGGCCAAAGCCTTTCTCGATGCCTGTCCGGATGTGGCACTGGAACTGATCAGCGACGCCGCGAAGGTCGATATCGTCGACAGCGGCTTCGATGCCGGCGTGCGGTTCGGCGAGGAACTGGCGCGCGACATGATCGCCATCCCGCTGGGCCCCCCCTTGCGGTATGTGGTGGTGGGCGCGCCCGACTATCTGCGCGTGAACGGCACGCCCGCCACGCCCGACGACCTGACCGGCTACAACTGCATCCGCCAGCGCTTCCCTGGCGGAACGATGTTCCACTGGCGGTTCGAGAAGGCGGGGCGCGCCGTCGCCATAGCGCCCGAGGGCCGGCTGACGGTGAGCAGCGCACACCATGTGATGCGGGCGGCGCAGGACGGGATCGGCCTCGGCTGGGTGCTCGACGGTTACGCGCAGCCCTCTCTGGAGGCGGGCACGGTCGTGCAGGTGCTCGACGACTGGTCGCCCCGCATTCCGGAATGGTATCTGTATTATCCCAGCCGGCGGCAGATGCCCCTGGCCATGCGCGCCTTCCTGGACTTCATCGCCAGCCGGCGGAGCAGCCTTCATGTCCCTGCCGCGCCGCCGGCAGGATGACGGCGGCGCGGCGTCAGGCGACGCCGTGGTCGCGGAACCACGCCAGACAGCGCGTCCAGCCATCGGCCGCGGCCTCGGGCCGGAAGCTCGGCCGGTAATCGGCATTGAAGGCATGGGGGGTGTCGGGATAGACCACGATCTCCGATGCCGCGGCGGCGGGTGTGCCGGCGGCGGCCAGAGCCTGACGCATCTGGTCCACCGTCTCGACCGGAATTCCGCTATCGGCACCACCATACAGGCCCAGCACCGGCCCCGACAGGTCGCCCGCCACATCCACAGGCTGGCGCGGGGTCAGATCGGATGCCGCACCGATCAGCCGGCCATACCAGGCCACCCCGGCCTTCACCGCATCGTTATGGGCGGTATACAGCCAGGTGATGCGCCCGCCCCAGCAGAAGCCGGTGATGCCCAGCTTCGCCGGATCGCCGCCAAGCGTCGATCCGGCATGGGCCGCGATCGCGTCCAGGTCGGCCATCACCTGGGCATCAGGCACCTTCGACACCACGGTGGAGATGATCGTCTGAACGTCCGGCAGCGTCGCCACGTCGCCCTGACGGGCGAAGGGATCGAAGCTCACCGCCAGGAGGCCCTGATGGGCCAGCCGCCGGCAGACATCGGCGATGTGTTCATGCAGGCCGAAGATCTCGGGCGCCACCAGCACCGTCGGCAACATGGTGCCACCGGCCGGCCGGGCCGAATAGCAGGGCACGTCGAAACCGGCGACCGGCAGCGTGAAGCGGCCTTCATCCAGCCCGGTCGCGTCGGTGGTGACGCGGGTTTCCGCCCGCACCGGCAGAGCCGCCACGGCGAACCCCATGCCCATGGCGCCACCCACAGCCAGCGATCCCAGGGTGAAGCCGCGCCGGGTGACGGTCACAGGCGGCACCAGGCTTGCCAGATCCTTCTCGTGATCAGTCATCTTTCAAGGCCTCCGGTTCGGGATGCGACCGGCGGCCATCGCCGCTCGCTCCCTAAGCCAGATGGGCGCGCCTGCGGCTGCAACCATCGCCGATGGCGAAACGGTGCATGCACGCAGACGAGCCAATGTCCTCAACCCATGCAGATCAAGCCGTTCAGTCCAGCAGGTCGGGCTGCTCCTTCACGATCCGGGCATAGAGCGGCTGGAACTGGAACCAGCCGGCCTGGGCGGAGCCGACCACGGAATAAGACTGCCGCGCGGAGTCGTCGGAAATCACCTTGGGCGTGCCGGCGGCCTCCGCCATCAACTGCACCTGACAGCAGCGCTCCATGGCGACATACCACCACACCGCCTCGTCGACGCTGCCGCCCACGGTCAGCAGACCATGATTCTGCAGGATCGCGGCCTTGTTGCTGCCAAGGGCGTTGGCGATACGGTCGCCTTCATCCAGTTCCACCACCACGCCGCCGAAATCGTCGAACAGGGCGTGATCGTTCCAGAACGCGCAGCTGTCCTGGGTGATCGCATCCAGCGGCCGGCCCAGTGTCGACCACGCCCGGCCATAGACGCCATGGCTGTGGGCGGCAGCCATCACGTCGGGGCGCGCCTTGTGGATGCGCGAATGGATGGCGAAAGCTGCCGCATTGCAGATCGCGTCGCCATCCACGACGTTGCCGTCTTCATCCACCCGGATCAGGTTCGACACCTTGATCTGGCTGAAATGCACCCCGAACGGGTTGGTCCAGAAGGTGGTCGGATGTTCGGGATCGCGCACGGTGATATGGCCGGCGACCCCTTCATCCAGATTGAAGCGGGAAAAGATCCGGAAGCCTGCCGCAAGCCGCTGCTTGGCATGCAGGCGGGCATCCTCCACCCGTTCGAAGCGCGGCGCGCGCGGCAGGTTGCCATAGCGCGCGGCGGCGCCGCTCATCGGTGCGGGCTCTGTGGCCGGGCGTCTGGCCTCGCTCGCCGGCGCCATGGCCGGTGTCTGCTGAACGGTCATCACGCAACCTTCTCCATCGCGGCCTTGTAGACCGACTGCTTGGGTGCTGCGAACACCCGGCGCAGCATCGGCTCGAACGCCTCCAGCGGCATGCAGTCTGCCGCCGCGTCGAAGGCCGGCGCGTCATAGACCTCGCAGAACCGGGCCGTGCGGTCGAAATTCGGATGGCCCCGGAACTGTTCCCGGATATCGCGGTCCAGGCCGATATGGTGGAAGAAATAATAGCCCTGGAACAGCCCGTGCTTCTCGACCATCCAGTGATTGTCGGGCGACACGAACGGCTTCACGATCGCCGCCGCCACATCCGGATGGTTATAGCTGCCCAGCGTATCGCCGATGTCGTGCAGCAGGGCGCAGACCACGTATTCCTCGTCCTCGCCCGCCTGATGGGCCAGGGTCGCGGTCAGCAGCGAATGATGCAGGCGGTCGATGGGGAAGCCGCCGAAATCGCCGTCCAGCAGCTTCAGATGCGCCATCACCCGGTCGGGCAGAGCGCGGGCATAGGCGCGGAAGCTGGTGGCGATCCTGGCCCAGTCCTCGGCGGTGCCCTCCTGCATACGGCTGAAGCCGGCGCGGGCGGCCGGATCGTCATGTCCTCGGATCGCGTTCATCGCAGAAATCGTCCTCCCTCGGGTGCGGCGGCGCCACCCCCACGGGGCGGTCGCGTTCGTCATTCTCGCCCGGCAACACATTCGGTGCCTTGCCCGGAAGCCGGTTCCGGGACAAACATGGTACTGTCAGGCCGATGGACGGTCTGTCTTCGATGCGACAGTCACCTCCGCCGCCCCTTGATCCCCCCCCCCCGCCCCTTGATCCCCCCGCTTCTTGATCCCGTCGAGTTTGTCATGCCCGCGCCGCCACCGTCCGATCAGGCACCCGTCGATGCCGGCATTCAGCTGACCGGGCTGCCCGAAGACGCCGCACGGCTGCTGGCGGCGGCCGGGATCAGGCGTCGTCTGGGCGACGGCCAGCTGATCCATGCCAAGGGCGACGAGGCCGACGCCCTGTTCGGAATCGTGTCCGGCGCCGTGCGCATCGCATCGGCCGGCAATGACGGTCGCGAACTGATCATTGCGGTGCTTGAACCGGGTGAGTGGTTCGGCGAGATCGCCCTGATCGACGGTGGCCGCCGCACCCATGATGCCGTCACCCTGGGCGAGACCGAGTTGCTGGTGGTGCCCAAGCCGGCCTTCCACCGACTGCTGGCCGACCATGCCACGCTGTCGTATCAGCTTCTGGTGCTGCTGTGCCGGCGGTTGCGGATGACCTTTTCGGCGCTGGAGGACGAAGCCTTCCTGCCGCTGGACCGGCGGCTGGCCAAGCGGCTGCTGGCCCTGGCCGATGCCTATGGCGAGCCCGACGGCACCGCCACCCGCATCGCCCTGCATCTGCCGCAGGAAGAACTGGGCCACATGCTCGGCGCCTCGCGCCAGACCATCAACCGCCTGCTCGGCACCTGGGCGCGTGACGGGTTGATCATCCGCGCCTATGGCCGGATCACCCTCACCGACCGTGCCGCGCTGACCAGGATCGCACGCGCATGACGACGATGGCCCGTGGCATGAACAGTGGACCGGCCGGTGCCGGACAGCCGCACCAGATGCGGATCTGCTTCATCGGCGACAGTTTCGTGGCCGGTGCCGGCGACAGCGCCTGCATGGGCTGGGTGGGGCGGGTCGCCACCGCCGCCCGCGGCCGGGGGCTTGACCTCACCGCCTATAATCTGGGGGTGCGCCGCGACACCACCCGCGACATCGCCGAACGCTGGATCGCCGAGTCCCGCACCCGGCTGCCTGATGGCATCGACGGCCGGCTGGTGTTCTCGTTCGGGGTCAACGACCGCACCGCCGCCGCCACACCGTCCGGCACCCGTATCGCCATGGCCGAAAGCCTCGCCAATGCCGAGGCGATCCTCAGGGTGGCCAGTGCCCGGCGCCCGGTGCTGATGATCGGCCCGCCGCCGATCGCCGCAACCGAGCCCGAAACCAATCTGCGCATCCGCACGCTGTCGGATGCGCTGGCGCCGGTCTGCCATCATCTGGACGTGCCCTGGCTGCCGGTGTTCGAGGCGCTGGCCGCCGATCCGGTGTGGATGGCCGAGGTTGCCGCGGGTGATGGCGCCCATCCCGATGCCGCCGGCTATGGCCGCTTCGCCGGTCTGGTCGAGGCCTGGCCGGTCTGGCGGCACTGGACCGGCGGCGCATGATGCCGCCATATCAGGCGCTGCCTGTCGCCGTGGGCGTGCGCGCCATGTCCGGCGTGCGGGCCATGTCCGGCGTACGGGCCATGTCCGGCGTGCGGGCCACCTCGGCCAGAAGCCAGTCGCGGAACGCCGCCACCACCGGCCGGCGCAGGGCGGTTTCGGTGGCGACCAGATAATAGCCCCAGCCATCATCGGCCTCGATCGCCGGAAACAGCGGCACCAGCCGCCCGGCCGCGACCGCATCCGCCACCAGGAACGGCCGGCCGATGGCGATGCCCTGGCCGGCCTCCGCCGCCTCGATCACCGCGGTGCTTTCACTGAACACCGGCCCGGCCACCGGGCGGGCATCCATGGCCGCCGCCGCCACGCAGGTCATGGGCACACAGGTCATGGGCACACCGGCCGCGCGCAGCCAGCAGCCCCAGTCATCCAGCTCGGCGAAATGCAGCCGGATTTCATCCAGAAGATCGGCCGGCGCCAGATCGGGACGGGCATGCAGCCGCGCCGCCATCGCCGGCGCCGCCACCAGCCCACGCCAGACACCGCGCCCCCAGCGGAGCGCGATATCGGCCTCGCCCCGCGCCAGATCGACGTGGTGACGCTGGGAATCCAGCCGCACCGCCACATCCGGCCGCGCCTTCAGAAAGCCGCCGATCCTTGGTGCCAGCCACAGGCTGGCGAAGCTCGGCGGCACACCCACGGTCAGCACGTCGGGTGCCGTTCGCGCCAGCGCGCGTTCATAGGCATGGGCCAGCCGGTCCAGCGCCTGTTGTGCCGCCTCGGCCAGATCGGCGCCGACGGGGGTCAGCCGCACGGCGCGGGCCGACCGGTCGAACAGTTTCAGGCCCAGCCGGTCTTCCAGGGTCTTCACCTGCTGGCTGACGGCGCCGGGCGTCAGGCCAAGCTCGTTCGCCGCCGCCGCCATGCCGCCGGTGCGTGCCGCCGCCGAGAATGCCCGCAAAGCGTTCAGCGGCAGGCGCGCGATGGTGCGCGCACGCGCCACCTCCAGCCCCGACAGGTCGTGGCGGGCGCCGGCGGGGTCGGGCTCATCGGGCAGCGGATCGATCAGGCGCTCGGACATGGCCCAAGCTTAAGCGGCCGAGGGGGCGGGGTCCAGCCGCGCCCCCGGCCTTGCCGGGTCAGCGGACGGCATCGCAGCGCGGGCACAGATCGCGCGGCGCCACCAGAACCGCCACCGGCTGACGACAGCGTTGGCAGACCGGGCGGGCCGACCGCTCCAGACCCACCACCCGCGGCTGCCCCTCCCCCGCGTCGCGGCGCACGGTCAGGGTCGCCACCCCCAGCAACAGCCGCAGCTCGTCCGTGGTCAGATCGGCCGCCATCGCCCCGGGCAGCTGCAGGGTCAGCGCCGCATGGTCCAGCCGGCCGATCAGCCCGGCACGGCGGGCTGGTTCCGCCGCGGCCCTGACGGTGGCGCGCAAGCCGTCGAGATGACGATTGGCCAGGATCGAGCCTGGGTCGAGCCACAGCGGGTCCACAGCCGGCCACATCCGTTCATGGACGCTGCCGGCGCCATCCCCCCAGCGGGCACGCCATGCCTCCTCGGCGGCAAAGGGCAGGATCGGCGCGATCCAGGCGACCAGATGGTTGAACACCCGCGCCAGCACCGCCGCCACCGCCCGCCGGCGCGGGCTGGTCGCGGCGTCGCAATACAACACGTCCTTGCGCACCGCGAACCAGCCGGCCGAGAGGTCGTCGGTGCAGAACCGCACCAGCCGGTCCAGCATCGCCGCCGGATCGGTCGCGTCCAGATCGTCGCGCAAGGCCCCGTCGATTTCGGCCAGCCGCGACAACAGCAGCCTCTCAGGCCGTTCCAGCCGGTCCGCCGGCGGCACAAGCCCTGCCGGGGCGGCTGCCAGATTGCCCAGCATCCAGCGCAGGGTGTTGCGGATGCGGCGCAGGGTTTCGGCATGCAGCCGCATGGTTTCAGGGGCGAAGCGCACATCGCGCGCGGTATCCGATGCGGCCACCCACAGCCGCAGCACATCGGCGCCCCAGGCATCGGCCGCATCCAGCGGCGACACGCCGTTGCCGGCCGATTTCGACATCTTGCGCCCGGCATCGTCCAGCACGAAGCCATGGGTGCGCAGGGCACGGAACGGCGCGTGGCCGCGCGTGGCCACCGCCTCGATCAGCGACGACTGAAACCAGCCGCGATGCTGGTCGGAGCCTTCCGAGCACAGATCGGCGATGGTGCCCAGCCCGAAACGGCCCTCGACCACCCAGCCATGGGTGCAGCCGCTTTCGAACCACACATCCAGCACGTCATCCACCCGCAGCCAGTCGGCGGGATCATGGCCTCCCTTCGGCAGATCCGCGCCCAGCACCTCGGCCGGATCACCCGAGAACCATGCATCGGCGCCGCCCGCCGCGATCAGATCGCGGCTGCGGGCCAGCACCGCCGGGTCATCCAGAACCGCGCCGGTCCGGCGGTGCACGAACAGGGCGATCGGCGCGCCCCAGGCACGCTGGCGGCTGATGCACCAGTCGGGGCGGCCATCCAGCATCGCCAGCATCCGGTTGCGGGCCTCAGGCGGCAGGAAGGCGACCCGCTCCAGGGCCGCGCGGGCACGGGCACGCAGATCGTCGTCGATCGACAGATACCACTGGTCGGTCGCCCGCCAGACCAGCGGCGCGCCCGACCGCCAGCTATGGGCGGCGTCGTGCACGTCCTGGCCCAGATGCGCCACCCGGCCCAGATCGGCCAGGGCCCGGATCACCCGGTCATCGGCATCGCCCGGCAGGCCCCGCTCGTCGATCACCACCGCGCCGCCGAAGCCCGGCAACCCGGCGCAATAGCGCCCGTCGGCCTCCATGATCACGTCCACGGGCAGGTCATGGGCCAGGCCCAGCCGGTGATCATCCGGCCCCAGCCCCGGCGCCACATGCACGAATCCGGTGCCGGTGGTGGTCTCGACGAAGCCGGCGGTCAGCAGCGGCACGGTCGGGCCATAGCCCAGCGCCGCCAGCGGGTGGCGCAGCACCGCGCCGGCCAGGGCCGCACCGGTCAGTGTCATCAGCGGCGCGCCGGCCGCAAGCCCGGTCTGCGCCACCACCGCATCTGCAACCGCCGCCGCGATCAGCACCCGCGAGCCGTCGGACAGCGGCAGCAGGTGGTAATCGGCATCGGCCGCCGCGGCCACGGCCCGATTGGCAGGCAGGGTCCAGGGGGTCGTGGTCCAGACCAGCAGGTCGGCGCCCGCCAGTTCGGGGCAGCCGTCATGGGCCTCCACCGCCATCCGGAAGGTCAGCGACCGGTATGCGGCCTGCTTGTACACCACCTCGGCATCGGCCAGCGCGGTTGCCTCAGGCACCGACCACAGCACCGGGCGCCTTGCCCGGAACACCCGGCCATCGGCCAGCAGCCGGTGCAGCTCGGCCACCGTCGCCGCCTCGGCCTCGGCGCTCATCGTCAGATAGGGATGATCCCAGTCGGCCAGCACCCCCCAGGCGGCGGAAGCCATCCGCCTGGCGCGCCACCCAGTGTTCGGCGCGGGCGCGGCAGGCGGCACGGAACGTCGCCGGGTCGATGTCGCGGCGCTGGCGACCCTGGCCACGCATCTCCTCTTCCACCGCCCATTCGATCGGCAGGCCATGGCAGTCCCAGCCCGGCACCAGCACCGCATCATAGCCGGCCATCCGCCGGGCGCGGACAAGCATGTCCTTGAACAGCTTGTCGACCGCATGGCCCATATGGATGTCGCCATTGGCATAGGGCGGCCCGTCATGCAACACCCAGCGTGGGCGGCCGGCGCAGGCATCATGCACCCGGCGATGCAGCGCCCCGGTCTGCCAGTCGGCCGCCAGCATGGTCTCGGTCGCGGGATCACGGCGGGCGGAAAACGCGGTTTCGGGCAGCAGCACCGGCGCGGCCGCGCCATGATCGGTGCCATGGCTGGCGGCATGATTGTCGAGAGTGGTATCGAGGGCAGTATCGACGGTATCGGTCATCATCGGTCTTCCGGATCGTGCCGCCCCATCCGGGCGGCGCGACTGCGGCGATCAGCCGCGGCCGGGAAACCGGATGGTCAGGCGGTGCCTGTCAGACTTTGCCGGCGCAAAACGGGCGCGCCGGTCCCGGCCTCCGCAGAGACCGGGCGGCAAATTCGGGCAATCGATACCGATACCGATACCGATACGCGGGCGGTCAGATCGGGGCGAGACGGCATCCGGGCGCGGAAGGCGGTGCGGATATCGATGATCATGACGGCCCTCCTTCTCCCTGATGGCGCGCATCGACCGGATGTCGCGCGATGAAACGAACCGGGCAAGCCTGCGGGATGGCGGGCTTGCCCGTCAACAGTTTTGATCCCGCCTCCGGTCAGCGGGCGCGGATTCCGGCCAGGACGTCCTGCACCACCCGGTCGAGCTGGTCGATGGTGCTGGTCAGGTCATCCGTGCCGCCCAGCACCGCATCGGCGGCATCGCCGGTGCGGTCGGCGGCGCGACCGACCTCGCTCGCCCGCTCCGAGACCCGGTCTGTCGCGGTGGCTGCCTCCTGGACATTACGGGCGATCTCGGCGGTGGCAGCACTCTGCTGCTCGATCGCCGAGGCGATGGTCAGGGCGATCTCGTGCATTTCGCGGATGCTGACGGTCACCCGGTCGATGGCCGACCCCATATCGGCGGCAGCCCCCTCGATCTCCCCCAACTGGCCAGAGATATTCGCGGTCGCCCGCGCGGTCTGGTCGGCCAGCGCCTTCACCTCAGAGGCAACCACCGCAAAGCCCTTGCCGGCCTCGCCGGCGCGCGCCGCCTCGATGGTGGCGTTCAGGGCCAGAAGATTGGTCTGGCCGGCAATATCGCCGATCAGCGACACCACCTGACCGATCACCCGCCCGGTCTCGGCCAGCCGCTTCGCCTGACCATCGGCGGTGGCGGCTTCATCCACCGCCCGGTCGGCGGCACCGCGCGCCCGGCCAACCTGGATGCCGATCTCGCCGATCGAGGCCGTCAGTTGCTCGGCTGCCGCCGACACGGTCTGGACATTGGCGGCGGCGGCGCGGGATTCGCGGTCCACCGCCCGGGCGCCATCGATCGAACTGGCCGACATCTGGCCCATCTCGCCCGAGGTATCGCGCATGCGGCCGGCCGCGGCCACCAGATCCCGCAGCATCCGGCCGGTATCGCGTTCGAAGGCATCGGCGATGCGCTGGCGCTCGGCGGCCAGCTCCGCCTCGTGCTGCGCATGGCGACGCTCTGCCTCGGCATCCATCTCGTCGGCCCGCGCCAGCCCGTCGCGGAACACCACCACGGCCCGGGCCATGGCACCAATCTCGTCGCCGCGCGCGGTCGCCGGAACCTCGACCCGCCGGTCGCCATCGGCCAGCCGGCCCATCACCCCGGTCAGGCCCCGGATCGGCCGTGCCACCGCATGGCCCATCCAGAACAGCGCCAGCCCGGCCGCGGCCACGATCGCCATCAGGCCGATCAGAAGCCGTTGCTCCACCACCCGGGCCTCGGCGAACACGGCGGCCTCGGGCACGGTCACCAGCACCGTCCAACGCGCGGCCCCCCTACCCTGATCATGCTCACCCAGATCAACGGGCAGTGCCCGAACCATCACTGGCCCGGCGGGCCCGGCGACCGCCGCACCATCCAGCCGGCGCTCGACCGGCCCGTCGCTCGCGGCCTTCAAGATCTCGCGAAGCGCGGGTTCCGTGGCCGGGCTGCCCCGGCGCGCGTCATCGGGATGCACCACCCAGAGGCCATCGGCAGACAGAAGCGTCACCTGCCCGGCACCGAAGGGCCGCGCCGCGCCGATCCGCGCCTGAAGGTCGTCCAGGCCCAGATCGATCGTGGCCACGCCCACCGCCCGGCCATCCTTGAACACCGGCGCCGCGGCGGTGGTCATCAGCACCGTGCGCCCGGCCACCGGATAGAGATAGGGCTCGGTCACAAGGCTGCGCCCGGCCCGCATCGGCGCGCCGTACCAGGCATCGGCGGCCTCGTCCATGATCAGCGGTTCGACCGCGACCCCGCCTTCGACGGTGCGCGACATATAGGGCACGAACCGGCCATCGGCATCGCCAAGCGGGGTGCCCCGGAATTCGGCATCGCGGCCATCGGGCAGGCCCGGCTGCCAGCCCAGGCCGCCGCCGACGACGCCGGCTTCCGCGGCGATCACGCCATGCAGGGCCGCGGCCAGGGCCGTGCGATCGGTGATGTCGGCGGCGACCATCCCGGTCTGGCCGGCGGCCATGGTCTCGGCCAGGGCGACCGCCCGGCCGATCTCGCCCGCAATCACCGCCGCCTGCCGGGCGGCGGTCTCGGCCAGGATACGCCCGGCGCTGCGCTCCGCCGCGGCCTCTTCTGTGCGCAGCACATAGCCGGCCGCGATGCCGAAGCCGGCGATCAGGATCCCGCCGCCCAGAACCAGAATCCGCACCCGCAGCGATTTGATTATGCCCCGTCCAGCCATGTCGACCTCCACGCCCCATCCATGTGTCCGCTCTATCACACGGGCGGTGACGCGCGGATGACAGTAGCGCGGCGGTTTCGATGCACATCAGCCCCCCCGGCCCGGCTGCGTCTTACCCCCAGAAATCCTGGATGGACCGGCGGCGGCGGATCGGCGAGGCTGACAGCGTGCCCCGCCAGACCTGCCCGGACCCCGCTCCCATGCCCGATACCGCCCCCCGGCCCCATACCACCACCCGGCCCGACCCTCCGGCGCCTGCCCGCCATGGCAACGCGAGCCTCATCCGGCCGTTGATCGACGCCGATGCCCCGGCGCTGATCGATCTGATCGATCGCTGCTGGCAGGCCTATCCGGGCTGCATCCTGGATGTCGACGGCGAACTGCCCGAACTTCGCGCCTATGCCTCTCATGTCACGGCCAGAGGCGGCAATGCCTGGGTGGCCGTCGATACCGCCGGACCAGCCACCCCGGCCAGCATCCTGGCGATGGCCGCGACCATGCCGGCCGCCGCCGAACCACCGCTGACCTTCGAGGTGCACAAGCTCTATGTGTCGCCTGACGCGCGGCGTATGGGGCATGCCGCCGCCATGATCGACCGGATTATCGCCACGGCCCGCGCGGCCGGCGCCGCCCACCTGACGCTGTGGACGGATACCCGCTTCACCCAGGCCCATGCCTTCTATGAGGCGCGGGACTTCATCCGGGCGCCCGGCACCCGCGCGCTCGACGATATCAGCCGGTCGGTGGAATACCGGTATGACCTGCCGCTCTCTCCGGCAGGGCAGTCATGACCGCCGCTGCCGACGGCCCCACCGGAACAGTGCGCGATCAACGCGCCGTCGCGGCGATGCTGCTGGCGGTGGCGATGCTGTCGTCGATGGACGTGGTGATGAAGCTGCTGAGCGGCAGCCATGGCGTCGGCCAGATGGTGCTGATGAAATCGCTGGCGTCCCTGCCCTGGATCGCGGTCTGGTGGCTGGTCAGGCCGCAGGCTGCCGTATGGCGGGTGCGCCGGCCCGCGATCCACCTGTTGCGCGGGGTCTTGCTGGCCATCGCCGGCTTCGGCTTCTTCCACGCCTTCACCCTGCTGCCGCTGGCGGAAGCCTATGCGATCCTGTTCACGGCGCCGATCGCGGCGGTACTGCTGGCCTGGGGGCTGATGGGCGAGCGGCCGGGGCGCGGCACCGGCATCGCCCTGGCGGCGGGCTTCGCCGGGGTGCTGGTGGTGGCGGCGCCGGGGTTGATGGTCCAGGGGCTTGACGGCCCGGCGCTGGGCTATCTCTCCGCCGCCATCGGCACGATCGGCTATGCCGGCATGGTGGTCACCACCCGCACCCTGGCACCGTCGGAAGGGCTTGGGGCATTGTCCCTCAGCGCCAATCTGGTGGCGGGGCTGGTGGCCCTGCCCTTCGCCCTGATCGACTGGTCGCCGCTCTCGCCCGTTCAGACCGGCGGCTATCTGCTGGTCTCAGGGCTCAGCGTTGCCGGAATCGGGCTGATTTCCTGGGCTCTGTCGCGGGTGGAGGTCCACCGCGTGGCACCGCTGGAATACACCGCCTTCGCCTGGGCGCTTGCCTATGACTGGCTGGTCTGGCGGGTGACGCCACAGGTGACCTCGCTGGCCGGCGCGGCCCTGATCGTCGCCGCCTGTCTGTGGCTGGAACGCCGCCGCGCCATCGAGGCACGGCGGCATCGGGGTTGATGGCCAGGGGTTGATGGTACAGGGTTGATGGTACAGGGTTGATGGTCACCATCAACCCCACCATCAATGCCGGACAGCCTGCATCTTCAACTGCGCCTTCAGCACCTTGCCTGTGGCCGTGGCCGGCAGCATGTCCAGGATCACGAACTCGGCCGGACGCTTATAGGGCGCCAGCCGGTCCGTCACCCAGGCCGTCAGATCCGGCACCGTCAGCCGGCGGCCGGGCACCGGCTGCACGAAAGCCACCACTTCTTCATTGCCGGGCACGCTGCGCCCGACCACGGCCGATTGCGCCACATCCGGATGGGCATTCAACACGCCTTCGACCTCGGGCGGATAGACGTTGAACCCCGATCGGATGATCAGCTCCTTCGACCGGCCGGCGATATAGATCAACCCGCGCTCGATCCGCGCCAGATCGCCGGTGTCGAACCAGCCGCCCGGCCGCATCACCTCGGCGGTCAGGTCAGGGGCGCGGTAATAGCCCTTCATCACGCCCACGCTGCGCACCCACAGCCGGCCGACCGCGCCGTCGGGCAGGTCGCGGTCCTGATCGTCGACCACCTTCACCGCCATGCCCGGCAGCGCCCGGCCGACGGTGTCGTCGGTGGCCGGTTCATGGGGCGTGGTCTGCGATACGGCCGATGTGGTCTCGGTCAGGCCATAGCCGTTATGCAGGGCCGTGCCCATCAGGCGTTCGGCGGCCGCCTTCACGGCAGGATCCAGCGGCGATCCGCCGGCCGAGCAATAGCGCAGCCGTGGCCGGGCAATGCTGTCGATGCCGCGCGATTTCAGCACCGCCAGCATCCGCTGATACATCGCCGGCACGCCCTGAAACATGGTGACGCCTTCATCGGCCAGGGCCGCGAACACGGCATCGGTGTCGAAACGCGGCGCCAGACGCAGGGTGGCTGCCCGCATCAGCGAGCCGGTCATCACCGACGACAGGCCGAAGATATGCGACATCGGCAGCACCGCATAAACCACGTCATCGGCGGTGATGTGCCGGCCCCGGCCCGAGGTTTCGGCCACCCGCAGCAGATTGGCATGGGTGATCATCACCCCCTTGGGCGCGCCGGTGGTGCCGGTGGTATAGACCAGCGCCGCCACCTGCGCCGCCGGGTCGTCCTCCACCGGCTCGGGCGTCACAGTCTCTGCCAGCGGCGACAGCATCACCATGCCGAACACGCCCAGATCAACCGGGGTGGCGCCGGCACGATCGGCATGGGCCCGCGCCTCGGCCGAGACCGCCGTGGTGTACAGGATGCGGCGGGCGCCGGCATGGTCGGCAATCCGGTCCACTTCCGCCGCCGTCAGCCTCGCGTTCAGCGGGATCGCCCAGACATCGCGCCGGCTGGCCGCCAGCAACGCCCCGATCAGCGCCGGGGCGTTCTCGCACACGATCAGCAGCCGGTCGCCGGGGCGGATGCCCCAGGCATCGAAGTGCTTCGCCAACTCGGCGCTGCCGGTCATCATGGCGCTGAAGCTGATACGCCCGTCATCATGCACGATCGCGGGCTTGTCGGGATGGGCCGCCGCCGCCGCCGCCATCACCTCATGCAAACGCCGATAGCGGGTGATATCGCCGACATGATCCTGGAAGGCCGGCGGCTGTGGGGGCGTCGTGACGGTGGTCGACATCACGCCTTCGCCTCCCGGATCATATTGCGGGCGATCACGATCTGCTGGATCTGGCTGGTGCCCTCATACAGCCGGAACAGCCGGACATCGCGATAGAACCGCTCGACGCCATAATCGGCGATATAGCCGGCACCACCCAGGATCTGCACCGCCCGGTCCGCCACCCGGCCGACCATTTCCGATGCGAACAGCTTGGCGCAGGATGCCAGCATGTTCACATCCTCGCCGGCATCGCGCCTGCGTGCGGCGTCCTCCACCATGCAGCGCGCGGCATAGGCCTCGGTGCGGCTGTCGGCAAGCATCGCCTGGATGAGCTGGAATTCCGCGATCGGCTGACCGAACTGGCGGCGGTCGATGGCATAGGCCAGCGCATCATGGATCAGCCGCTCGGCCACCCCCACGCAGACGGCCGATATGTGCAGCCGGCCGCGGTCCAGCACCTTCATCGCGGTCTTGAAGCCAACCCCCTCGACCCCGCCGATGATCGCATCCGCCGGCACGCGGCAGTCTTCAAGGATGACATCGGCGGTATGGGCGCCGCGCTGGCCCATCTTGCGATCGGTCTTCGCCACCGTCAGCCCCGGCGTGCCCCGCTCGACGATGAACGCCGAAATCCCACCGGCGCCACGGATCTCAGGATTGGTACGCGCCATGACCGTGAAGATGCCGGCTTCCGGCGCATTGGTGATGAAGCGCTTGGTGCCGTTCAGCACATAGCTGTCGCCGTCGCGGCGCGCCGAGGTGCGCAGGCTGCCCGCATCCGATCCGGCCTCGGGCTCGGTCAGGCAGAACGAGCCGATCACCTCGCCCGCCGCCAGCTTCGGCAGCCACTGCGCCTTCTGTTCGGGCGTGCCATCCATCACGATCCCCTGGGCACCGATGCCATTATTGGTGCCGATCAGCGACCGGAAGGCCGGTGAGGTCCAGCCCAGTTCGAAGGCCACCCGCACCTCTTCCGACATGGCGAGGCCCAACCCGCCGAAATCCTCAGGAATCGACAGCCCGAACAGGCCCAGCTCCCGCATCTCGGCCACAACCGACGGCGGGATCTCATCGTCATCGGCGACCTGCTGTTCCAGCGGCACCAGCCGCTCGCGCACGAAACGGCGCACCGTGCCGATCAGCTGGTCCAGGGTCTCGGGGTCGAGGCCGGGGGTTTGGGCGACCATGCGGGCGTGTCCTCAAGCGGGGGTGACAATCCGGCCCGGTCCAGGCCGGGGGCGATCCTGTGGTCGATGACGCCGATGACCGGCCGCGTCGCCCGCAGGCGGAGGGGGGCGGCCTGCCCCCGACTTCATCGCCACGGACCGGCTTCATCGCCGAAGACGATAGAGGGCGGGTGGTGCGATGGTCAAATTTGTGGAACGCACATCCGCCATGCGGAATATATCTCCGCTCAAGTTATAGCCGGGCTTATTATTGATTCCTTAACCCTGTTCTATTCCATCCCTGGGCAAGCGGCCGCTATTTCATGTCGCACCAAGGTTGCGATTGACAATCCATGGTCAACAGCGATTTGCTCCGGATCTTGGTATTTTCCATCGCGCTCCGCATGACCCGAAGAAGGCACCCATGACTGTTTTTGCCGCCACCAGCCTGCGCGTCCGATTGATCCTGGGCTTTTGTGCGGTTCTTGTTCTGCTGATGGCACTGACCGCCTTCAGTATCGTCCAGGTCAATGCGATCGACGAGACGCTGAACCGGATCAACACCCAGAACAGCGTCAAGCAACGCCACGCCATCGATTTTCGTGGCAGCGTCCATGACCGGGCGATTGCCGTCCGCGATCTGGTGCTGCTGACTGATGATACGGCGCTGCGTGCCGTTGAACAGGACATCCGCCGACTCGAAACCTTTTATGCCGATGCGGCGCGCAAGCTGGACCAGATGATCGCCACCAGCACCGGCGTCACGCCCGAAGACCGGCAGATGCTGGCGGCGATCAAGGCGGTCGAGGCCCGGGTCATGCCGGTGGCGACCAGGATCATCGCCACGCGACGCGGCGGCGATGTCGACACCGCCCGCCAGTTGCTGATCGAACAGGCCCGCCCCGGCTTCGTCGAGTGGCTGACCCGGATCAACCAGTTCATCGATCTTCAGGAAACCAAGAACCAGGTCGAGGGCCAGCGCGCCGGCGATGCCGCACGTGGCTTTCAGTCGCTGATGCTGACCGCGGGCGCTCTGGCCGTGCTTCTGGGGCTGATCTTCGGGGCGTGGTGCATGGCCGCTCTGCGGCCGCTCCGGCGCCTGACCCGTGCGGTTCTGGCGTTGAGCCAGGGCGACCTGACCGTCACCGTGCCGGCCGTGGCCAGCCGCGACGAGATCGGCGCCATCACCGGCGCGGTCGAGGTGTTCAAGGCCAATGCGGTGGACGCGGCAGGCTTCCGGACGGCACAGGCCGCGGCGGAGCGCGAGGCCCAGGCCGCGAAGCGCCGCGACATGGCGGCGCTGGCCCAGACATTCGAAGACCAGGTCCGCGGCGTCATCAACGGCCTTGCCAGATCGGCCACCGAGGTTCGCGCCTCCGCCCAGACGCTCAGCACCACGGCGACCGATACCGAACGCCGGGCGGGTGTGGTGGTCCAGGCCGCCGATCAGGCGACCGGCAATGTCGAGACCGTCGCCGCCGCGACCAACCAGCTCGCGGCCTCCAGCGCCGAGATCGGCCAGCGGATCGACGAAAGCGCCACCAAGGCGCGCCGGGCCGCCGATCAGGCCGACGGCACCAATGTCATCGTCGATGGACTGCTGCAGAAGGCCGATCGCATCGGTGATGTCGTGAAGCTGATTTCCACCATCGCCGCCCAGACCAATCTTCTGGCGCTGAACGCCACCATCGAGGCCGCCCGCGCCGGCGATGCCGGGCGCGGCTTTGCGGTGGTGGCCGGCGAGGTGAAGTCGCTCGCCGACCAGACCGCCCATGCCACCGGCGAGATCGCCGGCCAGATCGGCGATATCCAGACCACCACCCGCGAGGCGGTCGACGCCATCGAGGCGATTGCCCGCTCGATCCGCGAGGTCAACGACATCGCCGCCGCCATCGCCGCCGCGGTCGAGGAACAGAACGCCGCCCTGTCGGAAATCACCCGCAACATCAGCCAGGCATCCGCCGGCACCGGCGCGGTGTCGTCGGAAATCGGCGGTGTCAGTCAGGCGGCCGCAAAGACCGGCAGTGCCTCGACCGAGTTACTTAAGGCGTCGGAAGGCCTGTCGCGCCAGGCTGAGGCGCTGACCACCCAGGTCGACCGCTTCCTTGCCGGCATCCGCACCGCCTGACCTGCGGCCCCGCTCTCCCGCACAGCGGTCGGAGAGGATCATCCCTCGCCGATCGCGTCCAGGGTCAACGGGTCCATCGCGCCGCCGCACCAGCGATCCAGCGCATGCCGGAACACCGGCCGGCCGCCGGCATGGACAACTGCACCGGCATGGGCGAACAGCGTCATGCAGGACCGGAACTTCAGATCATCGGGGCTGCCGAAGATGGCATGGAGCGAGGGCGCATCCGCCGCCAGCACCGCCTGGGTTGCCGCCACCAGACGCGGGCCCAGCACCGGATCGGCCAGATAGGCGCGCGCCTCGCCCAGCCCGCTCAACCCATATTGCCGAGCGGTCGGCGATCGGCCCAGCACCCGCAACTGCGGGAAGATGAACCACATCCAGTGCCGGCGCTTGCGCCCGCAGCGCAACTCCGCCAGCGCCTCGTCGAAGACCCCGGCCTGCGCAGCCTTGAAGCGGGCCAGATCGAAGGGATCGCCGGTGGTCGTCATCTGCCGTCTCCCCGATGGACATCCTGCGGACGCTTGCCTGAAGCTGAAGGTGTTATTACATTTATTATAACATACAGGAGGCTCTCATGGTCGAATTGAAGGTCCGCAAATTTGGCAACTCCCTTGGAGTCGTGCTGCCCAAAGAGGTTATCGCGCGCCTGAACACGCAGGAGGGCGCACCTCTCTATCTGACTGAAGCACCAGACGGCGGCTATCATCTTGTGCCCTATGATCCTGCGTTCGAGAAAAAGATGGCCAAGGCAGAAGACATCATGCACCGCTACCGTGACACCCTGCATATTCTCGCAAAATGATGGAGCCGGTCTGGATAGAAGAACAGGAGGTATTGATCCTGCACGGAAGGTTGCTCGTGCTCCATGGAGGTGCACCCGGTGTCCGGGATGAAGGGCTCCTGAGATCCGCACTCGCGCGGCCACGGCAATATGCCGCCTATGGAAACGCGACAGATATTGTGCAGCTTGCGGCGCTCTATACGGCAGGCATCGTCCAGAACCACCCCTTCATCGATGGCAACAAGCGCACCGGGTTCTTGCTGGGCGTGCTTTTCCTTGAACTGAACGGCATCACCTTCACCGCACGTCAGGAAGATGCGGCCAACGCCGTGATGACCCTGGCTGCCGGAACACTGACCCCGCAAGGCTATGCAGCCTTCCTGAAGGCAAACGCGTCGCCGGTTGCACCATTGCGCCAGTCTTGAGGAACGCCCGGATCCGGGCGGCAGCGGCAAGCGCGATCAAACACCATCGCGGGTGATCCGGCCATCATCGCAGCCGGCGGGCCGCCGCGATCGGCGGGCCCGGGACCGATGAGCCGATGGGCCGGCACGACGGGGAGACCGCCGCCGATGACACCGGTGGACAAAGCACTCTGGTTTAGAGCCTGTTGCCGAATGCCCGCTACCCATGGTTTGACGCCGTCTGCTGACGGCTTGGGAGCTTGGCGGGGGTCTCGCGCGGT